>JAGNQK010000097.1:0-3923 GCA_017989115.1 Dermatophilaceae bacterium
TACGTGGATGTGGAGGGACTCGAACCCCCGGCCTCTCGCGTGTGAAGCGAACGCTCTAACCAACTGAGCTACACATCCGGATGCCGTGAACGGCGTGCCCGAGGATATACGGCCACCGCGCCCGGCGGAAATCGGCCCCCCGTCACAGGCCCGGAACGTTGCCCTCGAGCCAGGTCACCATCGACGTCGGGAGGAAGCCGGGGACACCGCTGACCACCAGGAGCGCCCACAGGACACAACCGACGAACGCCGCCGTCGCCAGACCGACGAGCCCCTTGATCCACAGCGGTTGCCGCCGCACCCACTGCTCCCACGCCCGCACCTTGGCCTTGACGAAGTCGAGCAGCCGCGCTGCCTGCTCGAACTCCGAGGCCCAGATCGCGATGCCGGCGATGACGATCAGCCATCCCGGCCCGGGCAGGGGAACCAGCGCGAGACCACCGAGCAGCAGGACGAGCCCGACGACGAACACGGCGATGCGGTAGATGCGACGCGACGTGGGGTTTGCGCGGATGGCGCGACGCCAGGCCCAGTCGTCCTCGTCATTCGCATCACGCAGGACGTGCCGGCGCTCCTCCGGCGTCACGGATCGATCCCCCTGGCGGCGTGCCGGGCCCACACCTCACGTGCCGCTGAGGTGACCGGCCCCGGCGCCCCGAGCTCACGACCGTCGACCGCCGACACCGGGAAGACGTCCTTGATCGACGAGGTGAGGAACACCTCGTCGGCGTGCTCCAGCACGTCGAGGGGCATCGCCTCCTCGACGATGTCGAGCCCGTCCTCACGACACCACTCGAGCACGAGTTCACGGGTGATGCCCGCAAGGCATCCGCTGTTCAGTGGTGGGGTGCGCAGGGTGCCGTCGAGCACGACGAAGACGTTGCTGCCGGTGGCCTCGCACAGCTCACCGCGCGTGTTGGCGAAGATCGCCTCGACGGCCCCGCGCTCCTTGGCGTAGGCGAGGGCGATGACGTTGTCGGCGTACGACGTCGTCTTCAGACCCGCGGTGGCAGCCCGCTCGTTGCGCACCCACGGCACGGTGACCACCGACCCCTGCGCCTCCGGACGCTCGTGCGCGACGGCGGTGACGATGTGCGTGAGTGCCGAGTCGAGTCGATCCGAACCCAAGGGACCCTTGCCGCCGGTCACCGTGAAGCGCAACCGACCGAAGTCGATCACCTCACCGTCGAGGACGGCGCGGATGCCGTCGTGGATCTGTGCGTGGTCGGCCGGGGGGAGCCCGAGACCGGCCATCGTGCGGTCGAGGCGGCGCAGGTGGCGCGTGACGGCGAACGGTGCGCCACGGTCGATCTTGGCGGTCTCGAAGGCCCCGTCGCCCACCGTCACCCCGTGGTCGACCGCGCTCACCGCGGGGGTGTCAGCGTCGACGAGCTCCCCGTTGACCCAGATCCTGATGTCAGTCATGCGTCACACTTTCGCACGCGCAGGTGCCTCCCCTTCGGCGAGGGCGACGAGACGCGCCGCCTTGAGCTCCGTCTCGGCCCATTCACCCTGTGCGTCGCTCCCCCACGTGATGCCGGCGCCTGTGCCGAATCTCAGGACTCGTCGGCCGTCACCATCGCGGGCGACCCAGAAGGTGCGGATGCCGACCGCGAGCTCGGCCTCGTCGCGGTCGATGTCGATCCACCCCACGGCGCCGCAGTAGGGGCCTCGGCCGACCGGTTCGAGATCAGCGATCGCGAGCAGCGCCGTGTGCTTCGGTGCCCCGCTCACAGACCCCGGTGGGAAGCTCGCGTCGAGCAGGTCCCTCCACGAGGTGCCCGGCCGCAACCGGCCCGACACGTCCGAGACCAGGTGCACGAGACCGGGGTGCTCCTCGACCCGGCACAGGTGGTCGACGGAGACGGTGCCCGGTCGGCTGACGTGGCCCACGTCGTGGCGCACGAGGTCGACGATCATGACGTTCTCGGCGTAGTCCTTCGCAAGCAGCAGCTCAGGGGTCGTCGCAGTGCCCTTGATGGGCCGCGACGTCACCAGGTCGCCCTGTCGCAGTAGGTAGGCCTCCGGAGAGGCGCAGGCGAGCTCGAGACCCGCCTCGGGCAGGGCGATGGTCGCCGAGTACGGCGCGGGGTTCCCCGCGGCGAGGCGGTCACCGAGCACCGCGATGTCGGCCCCCTCGTCGAGATCGTGCTCGAGCACGCGGCAGAGATTGACCTGGTAGACCGTCCCGGCCTCGATGCGCCCCCGAATCTGCGAGACGCCCTCGACATACGCCGTCCGGTCCAGGCTCGTGCGCCACGGGCCCGACAGCGCCGGCCACGCACCGACATCCGAGCGTCCTTCCCTGCGTCGTACAGGCTCGGTGCGGTCGACGTCGTCCATCCGCACGGCGGTGAGCTCACCCTCGAAGGTGATCACCACCACCCAGAAGCCGCTCGTGAGGTCGTCGATGTCGTGGCTGACGGCGCTGGCACCGCGGGCCACGAGCGACGTGAACCTCGCCTCCGACACGCCCGCATCGTATGCCGTGTGCCGTTGCCTCACCCGGTGCTCACGTCCAGATCGGCCCGCCCGAGGGTGGCCCGGATGACGGCGGCGTTGGGTTCATCGACGCTCCCCACCCAGGCAGCGGCCTCGGCTGGTGTCCTGCCGTACCGCACGTGGCGGGCGATGAGCCGCTCGGTGCGAATCGCCGCATCGACCCGCACGGCCCACACCTCGTCGAGCAGCTCCCCCACCTGCGCCCACGGCCCCTCGTCGACGAGGAGGTAGTTGCCTTCGGAGACGACGACCTCGGTGCCAGGTGGCACGGGGATCGCACCCGCGATGGACTCCTCCACCGACCGGTCGTACGTCGGCGCCCACACCGTGTCCGGGCCCTCGGCGCGAATCCTCGCCAACAGGGCTGCGAAGCCGGCGGCGTCGAAGGTCTCGAGGGCGCCCTTGCGCTCCGCCAGACCGAGGGAGGTCAGCGCGACGTTCGCGAGGTGGAACCCGTCCATCGGCAGGATCACCGCGGCGCAGCCCCGATCCGTGAGTGCGGCGACGACGGATGCCGCCAGCGTGGACTTGCCCGCCCCAGGCTCACCGGCGATACCGATGATGACCACCCGGCCAGCCGTGGCGGCGCGCAGCGCGAGAACACGGTCGACCAGGTGCAGGTGATCGACGAGCTCGGCGTGGTCCGTCATCGGCAGTCCTCCGCGTCAGCGATGACGACCGACGCTAGCCCATACCGCGGCGGGACGCTGCCCACGTGAAGGCCTGACGGACGGCGGAACGGCGCCTGCCTTTCGCCCTGGGAACACTCAGACGGTCGTCGGCACCGAGGCCGCGACCGCGGCTCCCCAGACCCGGGCATGCTCGAGTTCGCCATCGGCGAGGGGCCCTTCGACGTCGAGCACGTAGAAGCTCTGCGGGGCGATCGCCTGCGAGAACCCGTGCCGGCGGCCGGCGCGGGCCGCGCTGTGGGCTGCCGACCCTGGCAGGCGGCGCACCTTGCTCACCCTGGTGTCGAAGGCCGCGAACCATCGGCCGTGCTCGTCCGGCAGGCTCGCGAGCCACTCGCGCAGTCCGGTCGCCACCGAGCCCTGCGACGCCCCTTGGACTCGGGCATCGCGCCTCGTCGACTCCCTGCTCATGGAGAACGCGTGGGTCGGGCCACCGGCGACGATGAGGTCGACCCCCTCGAGCTCCGTCGGTGCCACAGTCACCTCGACGAGCCTGACGGGCATGACCTCGGCGACACCCTGCGCGACCGCTCGCGCGACCTTCTCGGAGTTGCCGAACATCGACTCGTAGACCACCAGTGCCCGTGCCATCGTGCGTGCCTTCCCGGCCCGGGCGACGAGCCCGAAGGGCCGCCTCCACGCTACGCCGGAGGTGACCCGCCGGACGGCTGCACCGGTGTCTCGTCGGTCACGGTTGGCGTCCGCGGTCACGGTTGGCGTCCGCGGTCACGG
>JAGNQK010000097.1:4023-8606 GCA_017989115.1 Dermatophilaceae bacterium
CGGTCACGGTTGGCGTCCGCGGTCACGGTTGGCGTCCGCGGTCACGGCAGCGTCGAGCGCGTGATCGCAGGCGCCCCCCGGCCCGCAAACACCACGAAGCCCACCAGGAACCTGGCGGGCTTCGTTGAGTGTGGACGCGAGAGGACTCGAACCTCCGACCCCCACCGTGTCAAGGTGGTGCGCTAACCATCTGCGCTACGCGTCCGTGGGTCGTGCGGTGATGCTGTTGTGGATGCTGCTGTGTTGGGTGGTGCTGATCGGGTACTTCTCGAGGTGGAGACGGGATTTGAACCCGTGTACGCGGCTTTGCAGGCCGCTGCCTCGCCTCTCGGCCACTCCACCATGTTCGGGGCGGCTAACCCTCGAGCGGATGACCGGGTTCGAACCGGCGACCTCAACCTTGGCAAGGTTGCGCTCTACCAACTGAGCTACATCCGCGCGCGTCCGTGCGGCTCTTGCGAACCGCGCTTGGCGTGCTCGCAGACATTATCTGACAGTCGAGGGGATCGCCAAACCGGGCCCCCATGACCCCTCCCCCGACTGCTTCCCGACCACTCGCCGAGTGCCTCCCCCACCACGGCGGGCCAGCGCTCAGGCCTGCGAGTCGCCGCGGCGACCGGCACCGACTGCCTCCCCCGCGGCATCCGCACCATCACCGCGTGATGCCCGGGAGATCGGCGTCATCGGGCCGCGGGCGGCCTCCCGCAGCCCGGACAGGCCGAGGTCGTCCTCGTCGAGCGCGAGCCCGCGGCCGTAGCCGTCGAAGGGGTCGTCCCAGCCCACGGTGGTGCGCGGAGCCGACCGGCGGCGCCAGTGCTCACCCATCCAGGCACCGAAGCGCTCGTGGAGGCTGCGGTTCTCCTCCACCGGCCACAGCTCACGGATGGCGGCATTCGCGGCGGCACCGATCAGCACGGCGATGGCCAGTGCGTAGAGCCAGATGAGCAGCACGATGGGAGCGGACAGTGGGCCGTAGATCGACGTGCCACCCAGGGATGCCGCGATCGTCCCGCGCACGACGAAGGAGGCGAGGATCCAGATCAACAGGGTGACGACGGCGCCGGGAGCGTCACGAAGCCAGGGCGAGCGTCTCGGAGTCGACACGTGGTACAGGCTGGTCAACCCCCCGACGACGAGCAGGGTGACGAGCGGCCAGTAGAGGGCCGTGAGGGCATCCCACGGGTCGGGAAGGATCTCGCCGAGCAGGGTGGGGCCGAGCAGCACGAGGGGGATCGTCACGATGCCGAGGACCAGCGCCAGGAGGTAGAGCGAGAACGACAGCGCCCTCGTCTGGACGATGCCGCGCACCCCCGACTGGCCGTACATGATCGAGATCGTGTCGACGAAGACGTTGAGCGCCCGGGATCCGGACCACAGCGACAGGACGAAGCCGAGGGAGATGAGGTCGAAGCGTCCGTCGGTGAAGACGTCGTTGATCGTCGGGCCGAGCGTGGAGTTGATGATGTCCTCGGTGAGGAAGCGCGACGCGTAGTCGTTGATCGCATCGCGCACCTGCTCCACGGCCACCGGCCCGAGAGCGGTGCCGAGGTAGCCGAGGCCGCCGAAGAGCCCCAGGACCAGCGGCGGCAGGCTGAGCAGGGCGAAGAACCCCGCCTCGGACGCCAGGCCGGTGACCCGGTAGCGCAGGCAGATGCGCGTGGTCACGACCACCAGCCGGGCCAGGGGCAGCAGGCCCGGGACCTGTGCGAGCAGGCGGCGCAGGCGCCGTTTCGCATCGGTCATGGGGCAACGGTAACCGCCGCGCCCGCGAGAACCGCGGACATCAGGGCTGCACGAGGGTTGCCCTGAGCGTTCTGGTCGCGATCACCCTCAGGGCGAGAGCGCCAGGCGGACCTTCTCCGCCTCGACGTCGAAGTCGGCTGCGGGCCACTGCGGGTCCATCGCCTCGAGGTGTTCCAGCAGCAGATTCGTCACGGCGAGCCGGGCGTACCACTTGTTGTCCGCCGGCACGACGAACCACGGCGCGGCAGCGGTCGAGCACTTCTCCAGGGCTGCCTGGTAGGCCTGCATGTAGTCCACCCAGTGCATGCGCTCGTCGACGTCGCCGGGGTTGTACTTCCAGTGCTTGTCCTCGCGGGCGAGTCGTTCGGTGAGGCGCGCCTTCTGCTCGTCGCTGGAGATGTGCAGCATGACCTTGATGATCGTGGTCCCCGATTCGACGACTCCCGCCTCGAAGTCGTTGATCTGGGCGTAGCGGCGCGACCAGGTCGACCGTGGCACCAGGTCGTGCACCCGCACGATGAGGACGTCCTCGTAGTGGCTGCGGTCGAAGACGCCGATGTCACCGGCTGACGGCAGTGCACGCCGGATCCGCCAGAGGAATGGGTGGCGCTTCTCCTCGGCGGTCGGCGCCTTGAACGACGTGATCTCCACTCCTTGCGGGTCGACCGCACCGACGACGTGGCGCATGATGCCGCCCTTGCCGGAGGTGTCCATGCCCTGGATGACGAGCAGCACCGAGCGCTGACCTCCCCCCCTCGATTCGGCGTAGAGCCGCTCCTGGAGGTCGCTGGTGCGTTCCTGGAGCTCGGCCATGACGGCCTCAGCGGCCGCCCTGTCGCCGGTGAACCCCGGCGTCGAGGCAGGGTCGAACTCGGCGAGGTCGAAACCGGGCCCCACCCGCAGGACGTGCGACCAGGCCACCGCCTGCACCGCATCGTCCTGGCGTGCCTTGGCGGCCTTCTGGCGCTTCTTCTCGGCCTTCCTCGCGGCCTTGCCGGTCAGTTCGGCCTTCTCGACGGACTTCTTGCTCTTCTTCGCACCCTTGCCCATCGCCGCATCCTTGCAGACCCGACGCCTCGGATGCCCCGGAACATCCGGGGTCCCCCAGCCCTGTTCCCTGCGACACTCACGCCATGCGCGTCCTCCTCGATCCCCGCCGACCGTCGCACCCGGGCGCACGCGTCACGGCGGCTGAACTGGCCGACCTCTATGCCTTTCCTCACCGCCGCTGGGTGCGCTCGAACTTCGTCAGCACCCTCGACGGTTCAGCGGTCGGGGCCGACGGTCTGAGCGGAAGCATCAACACCCCCGCCGACAACCGGGTGTTCGCCCTCCAACGCTCGCTGTGCCAGGCGGTGCTCGTCGGCGCCGGGACCGTGCGGGCCGAGGGGTACGAGCGGCTCGAACCCACGCGGGCACGACCGGTGCCCCCCGCGCTGGTCGTCGTCAGCGCCTCCGGTCGTGTTCCCGAGGGGTTGCGCACCCCGACCGCCGGGCGTGGCGCGGGGCTGCTCGTCACCTGTGAGTCAGCTGGTGAGCGCGCCCTGGAGCGTGCTCGCCGCGTGCTCGGTCCGGATGCCGTGCTCGTCGCCGGAGGTGCCCACGTCGACCTCGCGCGTGCATTGGACGCCCTCGCCGAGCGCGGGCTCGGTCAGGTCCTGTGCGAGGGCGGCCCCAGCCTGTTCGCCTCGGCCCTGTCCGCCGGGGTCGTCGACGAGGTCGCCCTGTCCCTCGCGCCCACCGTCGTCGGAGGGGACGGCACGCGGGTGACGAGCGGGCCAGCGCTCGGCGACGCGGACGGCATCCACCTCACCCCCCGCCTCCTGCTGGAGGAGGCGGGCACGATGCTCGGACTCTGGCGGGTTCGGACCTGACCCGCGGTGGGGGTGGGCAAGGCGCCCACCCCCACCCGGTCACTTGACTCGAAGCGTCTGCGGGACGCTGATCGTGCCCTTGACCAGTGGCGACGTCGCCGTCGGAGCCAGGACGTAGGAGCCCGCCCGTGAACTGGACGCGTCATAGGTGATCTGAACCGAGCCTCCCGGGGTCGGGCCTGTTGCGTTGACGACCCAGGCCGTGTTCGAGCCGCCGGAGTACGCGGCGCCACTCGTGCCGTCACGGTTCTCCGCGCCCTGGCTGAGGAAGCCTCCGTCGCCGCCGGTCACCACCGAGTTGGCGATCGTCACGTCGTCGGTGCCGTTGAGCCCGATCCAGACCTGGAAGGAGTTCTGCTGGGCGGCGGAGCTCCAGTTCGGCACCTTGTCGTAGTCGATGACGAGCCAGTCGTTGGTCCCGTCGCTGAGGGAGCCGACACGCACCGCGCCACCGGCACTGGGGTTCAGGTCCGTCCAGAACGGCGCGATGATGTTGTTCGGCCGCGTGGTCGAGGGGATCGGCTGGTTGAGGTAGTCGACGTCCTGGGCCGTTCCGCTGCCGATGACGACGTACCCGTTGGAGACGACGCCGACGCGGGTGTACGTCTCCGTGCCGTAGGTGAACGGTGGGACGTTGTAGTTCACGATCGTCTCGTCGCCCATGCCGGCGATCGGGGCGATGCCGAACGCGCTCAGCGGCAGGTAGCCGCCGGCCGGAGTGGCGCCCGGGGTGACCGAGGTGATGGTCGGCGGCAGGGCGGGTGTGAGCGTGCCGTTCCAGGTGAACCCTCTCGAGGTGCCGGTGGCCGGGGCGCTGACCGAGCTGATGTCCACCCGGTTCGGTGCGGCGAGCGAGAGCTTGACCGGTGCCGGGGCGGCGCTGTTGTTCGTGAGGGTCACGGTGCACGCGGCGTCCTGGTTGCGCGCCAGGTCGGTCGGCTCGCAGGTGTGCGTCATCGGGACGAC
>JAGNQK010000010.1:0-2186 GCA_017989115.1 Dermatophilaceae bacterium
TGCAGGCCACCGGCTCGCACCTGGCCCGGGTCGTCGCGGCCGACGGCTCGGTCGTGGGGGTGGTGTTCCTCGAGGACGTCATCGAGGAGCTCGTCGGCGAGGTCTCGGACGCCTCGCAGCGCTGACCCCCCGGGCTTGGGAACGGGCTCGGGCTAGGGCTCGGGTCATCGCTCACCGACCGTCTCGTTGCAGCCCTTGCCGTCGGCCGGTTCCCGGAGGACCATGACGAGATGAGGGGGCTTCGGGCGGTGCTCGCGCTGGCGCTGGTGCTCGCACTGGGTGGGTGCGGTGCGTCGGGCGGGTTCCCGGGGCTGGGGAGCGGTGGGGAGTGCCCGGGCGTCGCGCGGCCGCTGTCCGAGCTCAGCACGTCCGCGGACTCCGCGAACGTGTTCCTGTACGTCACCAACCAGTCCTTCGAGGACCCCGTCGTGAGGGTGGTCGTCGACGTGGAGGGTCAGACGGTGGTGGACCAAGCTTTCGACGTGTGTGGTCAGCACAACTGGGTTGCCTTTCCGCTGGCGCTGCCCACCGGGTGGCACGACCTCTCGATCAGCACCCACGGTGACGTCGTCACCCGGTCCCGGGTCGACGTCCCGCCGTCGCCGGGCAAGCGGTGGGTCGTGGTGTCCTACTGGACCGACCCGGAGCGGTCGGTGGACGTGAACGTGAGCAGCGAGCCGGTCGGCTTCGCCTGACTCGACTCACGCGAGCCCTTGTGTGCTCCCAGTGGCGACGCCTGTCGGCAGGCCAGGGGCCCCGGCAGGAGCCGCCGGGCGTTGTGCCCCCGGCAGGAGCCGCCGTCGTAGCCCGCTCCTTCGTCGCGGTCTGCTCCGGCTCCCCATCATCCTCCCGGGGTCCCCGCTCGGCCGCGCTGGCGCGCGTCCGTTCGGTGCCCCCGGCAGGATTCGAACCTGCGCTCCCGCCTCCGGAGGGCGGTGCTCTATCCCCTGAGCTACGGGGGCCGGTGATGGCCCGCGCCGGAAATCTCCGAGGAGTTACCCAGCGCCCGGTGAGGCTACCAGCCTAGGGTGGGCCACATGCAATCCGGCAGGGGAGCCGAGCACGAAGCACCGTTGGTGCTGGTGTGTGACGACACCGAGCCGATCCGTCGTCTGCTCCGCATCAATCTCGAGTTGGCTGGCTTCCGGGTCGCGGAGGCCGCCGACGGTCATGCCGCGATGGCGCGTCTGATCGACCCGGAGGCGCAGCGCCCGTCCGTCATCGTCCTGGACTCCCAGATGGCGCCCTATGACGGCTGGTGGGCGATCGCCGCGATCCGTTCCCACCCGCGCCTGGACCCCGTGCCGGTCGTCCTGCTCACGGCTGCCGTCATCGCGCACGACGCACCCCAGGCGAGCGACGCCGGTTTCGATGCCTTCGTCGCCAAACCCTTCGACCCGGACGAACTCATCGCCGCCGTCTCACGGCTCGCGGAGCGGGGCAGAGGCACCCAGTCGCGTCGATAGAATCGGGCGGGTGACCCCCGAACAGCTCTCGGCCGCGATCCGCGCCGCCCTCCAGTCCGCCGTCGACGCAGGTGACCTCGCGATCACCGTGCCCGCCGAGGTCAGGGTCGAGCGTCCGCGCAACCGCGATCACGGGGACTGGTCGACCAACATCGCCCTCCAGCTCGCCAAGGGCGCCGGCATCCCCCCGCGCGAGCTCGCGACGGCGCTCGCGACGCACCTCGCGTCCGTGACCGGGGTGCAGGCCGTCGACGTCGCGGGCCCCGGCTTCCTCAACATCACCCTCGAGGCCGCGAGCGCCGGTGAGCTGGCGCGGGCCATCGTCGAGGCGGGCCCGACGTTCGGCCACGGCAGCACCGAGTCGGGCCGCGTGGTGAATCTGGAGTTCATCTCGGCCAACCCGACCGGGCCCCTGCACATCGGGCACACCCGCTGGGCGGCCCTCGGCGACGCGATGCGCCGCCTTCTCGTCGCGGCCGGGGCCCAGGTCGCGGCTGAGTACTACATCAACGATGCCGGCGCGCAGATGGACAAGTTCGGTGCCTCGGTCCTGGCCCGCGCGAAGGGCCAGGAGCCCCCCGAGGACGGCTACCCGGGTGCCTACGTCGCCGACCGGGCCGCCGAGGTCCTCGCGCAGCGGCCCGACCTGCTCGAGCTCGACGAGGCGGATGCCGCGGTGCTGGCTCGCGACCTCGGTTACGTCGCTCAGCTGGCCGCCAT
>JAGNQK010000010.1:2286-31513 GCA_017989115.1 Dermatophilaceae bacterium
CCTCGGCGACTTCCCGCGGGTCGTGGCCCAGGCCGCTCACCTGCTCGAACCGCACCGGGTCGCCCGCTACCTCGAGGAGCTCGCCGGTCGGTACCACAAGTGGTACGACACCTGCCGGGTGCGCCCGATGAGCGTCGACGAGGAGGTCACCGACCTGCACCGCAGCCGTCTGTGGCTCAACGACGCGACCCGCCAGGTGCTCGCCAACGGGCTCGACCTGCTCGGGGTCAGCGCCCCCGAGCGCATGTGAGGGGTGACCGATGCGTTCGCACGAGGCTGGTGTCCTGCATGCCGAGGGGTATGGCGGCCCACCGCTCTACCTGCCCACTCCCACCGATGTCATGGAGCTGCTGCCCCAGTTGTGGCCCGCCAGTGTCAGCCGTGACGACGCCGGCCGGCTCACGGTGGGCGGCGTCGACGTGCTGACCCTGGCGCAGGAGCACGGCACGGCCGCCTACGTCCTGGACGAGGAGGACTTCCGCTCGCGCGCTCGCGACTTCCGCGACAGCTTCGCGGGTGCCTTCGAGCCGCTCGCGGGGGCCGACGTCTACTACGCCGGCAAGGCCTTCCTGTGCACGGCGGTCGCCCGGTGGGTCGAGGAGGAGGGGCTCAGCCTCGACGTCTGCACCGGAGGCGAGCTGGCCGTCGCCCAGCGGGTGAAGTTCCCCGGTGAGCGGATCGGCTTCCACGGCAACAACAAGAGCGTCGCGGAGATCCGGACGGCACTGACCTACGGGGTGGGCCGAATCGTCGTCGACTCCTTCCAGGAGATCGAGCGCATCGCGGTGGTCGCCGCCGAGCTCGGGGTCGTCGCCCCCGTCATGGTGCGCGTGACCGTGGGTGTCGAGGCGCACACCCACGAGTTCATCGCCACCGGTCACGAGGACCAGAAGTTCGGCTTCAGCCTCGCCGGTGGTCAGGCGTTCGAGGCGGCCACGCGCATCCTCGCCAGCCCTGACGTCTTCGACCTGCTCGGCCTGCACAGCCACATCGGCAGCCAGATCTTCGACACCGGCGGCTTCGAGATGGCCGCTCACCGGCTCGTCGCGCTGCATGCCCGCATCGCCGACGAACACGGTCACCACTGTCCCGAGATCGACCTCGGCGGCGGGTACGGCATCGCCTACACCTCGCAGCACACCCCGCTCCCGGCGAGCACGCTGGCAGGCGAGATGGCCGGCATCCTCGAACGCGAGTTCAAGGCCGTCGGTGACGGCGACCTCAGCACGCTGCCCCGGGTCTCGATCGAGCCCGGTCGCGCCATCGTCGGGCCCAGCACGTTCACCCTGTACGAGGTGGGCACGGTCAAGCCCGTCGAGCTCGGCGGCGGCCACACCCGCACCTACGTCTCGGTCGACGGCGGCATGAGCGACAACGCGCGCCCGGCGCTGTACGAGGCCGACTACTCGTGCACCCTGGCCAATCGCCGGTCCGAGGCCGGGCCGATGCTGTCGCGGGTCGTCGGACGGCACTGCGAGAGCGGTGACATCGTCGTGCTCGACGAGTACCTGCCGGCCGACGTGCAGCCCGGCGACCTCATCGCCGTGCCGGGCACGGGGGCCTACTGCCGCGCCCTGTCCAGCCAGTACAACCACACTCCGAGGCCGCCGGTCGTCGCCGTCCGTGGAGGTCGGTCACGCGTGCTCGTGCGGCGTGAGACCATCGAAGACCTGCTCGCCCTCGACGTGGCGGACGCGTGAGGATCGACAGCGAGGAGATGGACCCCACCATGGCGCACGAAACGATGGCGCACGCCACCGGTGCCCCGACGGAGGCGCCTGGACGTGCCCCCCTGCGCGTCGCGCTGCTCGGCTGCGGCGTCGTGGGTTCGGCGGTCGCGACGCGGCTCGTCGAGCACGCAGACGACCTCGCGGCGCGCGTCGGTGCCCCGCTCGAGCTCGTCGGCATCGCCGTGCGGCGGCCCCAGCGCCCGCGCCCGGACGTGCCGGTCGACCCGGCGCTGTTCACCGCGGACGCCGAGGAGCTGGTCACCCGCGCCGACATCGTCATCGAGGTGATCGGCGGCATCGACCCCGCCCGCGGGCTCATCCTGCGCGCCATGGAGCACGGCGCCTCGGTGGTCTCGGCCAACAAGGCGCTGCTCGCCGAGGACGGCCCGGCCCTCTACGCCGCCGCGGATGCCGCCGACGTCGACCTCTACTACGAGGCCGCCGTGGCCGGGGCCATCCCGATCCTGCGCCCCATTCGTGAGTCCCTCGCCGGTGACGACGTGCGCAAGGTGCTCGGCATCGTCAACGGCACGACGAACTTCGTCCTGGACAAGATGGACACCAGCGGCGCGGGTTTCGCCGAGACCGTCGAGCAGGCCCAGGCCCTGGGCTACGCCGAGGCAGACCCGACCGCGGACGTCGAGGGCTTCGACGCCGCCGCCAAGGCCGCCATCCTCGCCAGCCTGGCCTTCCACACCCGGGTCTCCAGCGCCGACGTGCACCGCGAGGGCATCACCGAGGTGACGGCTGGCGACATCCAGGCCGCCAAGGAGATGGACTGCGTCGTCAAGCTGCTCGCGATCTGCCAGCGGGTGACCAGCGCCGACGGTTCGGATGCCGTGAGCGTGCGCGTCCACCCGGCGATGATCCCGCGCAGCCACCCGCTCGCCAGCGTCCGGGATGCCTTCAACGCGGTGTTCGTCGAGGCCACCGCTGCCGGGCCGCTCATGTTCTACGGCCGCGGCGCCGGGGGCGACCCGACGGCATCCGCCGTCCTCGGTGACGTCGTCGCCGTCGCCCGCCACAAGGTGGCCGGTGGCCGCGGTCCGGGCGAGTCCGCCTACGCCGACCTCCCGGTGGTCGACATGGGGCAGGCCCTCACGAGGTACCACATCAGCCTCGACGTCGCCGACCGCCCGGGTGTGCTCGCGCAGGTCGCCACGGCCTTCGCCGAGCAGGGCGTGTCGATCGAGACCGTGCGCCAGCAGGTCGCTGCCGGGTCGGGCGAGCGGGCGAAGCTCATCGTCGTGACGCACCGCGCATCGGATGCCGCGTTGTCGGCCACCGTCGACGCTCTCGCGGGGCTGGATTCCGTGGACGACGTCGCGTCCGTCATGCGTGTGGAAGGGGACTGACCAGTCATGGCTCACCTGTGGCGCGGAGTGATCCGCGAGTACGCCGAGCGGCTGCCGATGCTCGAGGGGGCACCGGTGGTGACCCTCCAGGAGGGCGGCACGCCGCTCATCCCGTGCGAGGGGCTCTCGGAGCTCACCGGGGCCAACGTGTTCGTGAAGTTCGAAGGGCTCAACCCGACGGCGTCGTTCAAGGACCGCGGCATGACGACCGCGATGTCGATGGCGAAGAAGCACGGCGCCAAGGCCGTCATCTGCGCCAGCACCGGCAACACGAGCGCCAGCGCCGCCGCCTACGCCACGAAGGCCGGCATGACGTGTGCCGTGCTCGTGCCCGACGGCAAGA
Source organism: Dermatophilaceae bacterium (assembly GCA_017989115.1). Lineage (GTDB taxonomy): Bacteria > Actinomycetota > Actinomycetes > Actinomycetales > Dermatophilaceae > Fodinibacter. The sequence continues at coordinate 5,715 of JAGNQK010000010.1, forward strand.
TCTCGATGGGCAAGCTCAGCCAGGCCGTGGCCCACGGCGCCACCCTGATCCAGGTCGAGGGCAACTTCGACGACTGCCTCACCGTGGCCCGCAAGCTCGCCGAGGCCTACCCCGTCGAGCTCGTCAACTCGGTCAACCCCGCCCGCATCGAGGGGCAGAAGACCGCGGCCTTCGAGGTCGTCGACGCCCTCGGTGACGCCCCCGACATCCACATCCTCCCCGTCGGCAACGCCGGGAACATCACCGCCTACTGGCGTGGCTACACCGAGTACGCCTCGGTGACCACGGGTGTCGGTGGCGTCGAGCTGCCCGCCGTCGCGACGCGCACGCCCCGGATGTGGGGCTACCAGGCCGCGGGCGCAGCGCCGATCGTCCTGGGCCACCCGGTCGATGACCCGGAGACGATCGCCACGGCGATTCGCATCGGCAACCCGGCGTCCTGGGCGCAGGCCGAGGCCGCACGTGATGAGTCCGGTGGACGCATCGACTCCGTCACCGACGAGGAGATCCTCGAGGCTCACCGGGTGCTGTCCTCGACCGAGGGCATCTTCGTCGAGCCCGGGTCGGCGGCGAGCATCGCCGGTCTGCTGAAGGCCCACCGCGCAGGCATCGTCCCGCGCGACGCCACCATCGTGTGCACCGTGACGGGGCACGGGCTGAAGGACCCCCAGTGGGCGCTGCGCACCGCCGACGGTGGCGACGTCACCCCGGTGCGTGTCCCGGTCGACGCCTTCAGCGTCGCGGTGGCGCTGGGTCTCGACGGGTGAGCGCCACGCGGCTTCGGGCGGGTGTCGAGGTCGAGGTGCGGGTGCCTGCGAGCAGCGCGAACCTCGGCCCCGGCTTCGACTCGATCGGCTGCGCCCTCGGGGTGTGGGACACCTGCCGGGCTCGCGTCACCTCCACGCCGGGCCTGAGGGTGAGCGTGGCCGGTGAGGGGGCGGGCAGCGTTCCCCTCGACGCGACCCACCTCGTGCACCGGGCGATGGTCGTGGCCTGGGGTGAGCTCGGCGTCGAGCCGCCGACCGGCCTGGCCCTGGACTGCACGAACGAGGTGCCGCACGGCCGGGGAATGGGCTCCTCGGCCACCGCGATCGTCACCGGCATCGTCGCCGCACAGGCGCTGGCGGATGTCTCGGCCGGCGACGCGGGGGATGCCGTCGACCTCACCTTCGCGAACTCTCTCGCCTCACGCCTGGAGGGGCACCCCGACAACGCGTCGGCGAGTGTGTACGGGGGCTTCACGCTCTCCTGGTCCGACGACGAGCAGGCCAGCACCACGACGGTGCACCTGCCGGTCCACCCCGACGTCGTGCCGGTCGTCTTCGCGCCGGACGTCCAGCTGTCGACCGCCAAGGCCCGCTCGGTGCTGCCGCAACAGGTTCGTCTGGCGGATGCCGCGGCCAACTCCGCGCGATCAGCCCTGCTCGCGCACGCCATCGGCTTCGCACCCGAACACCTGCTCGCCGCCACCAAGGAGTGGCTGCACCAGGAGGCCCGCCGCCCCTCGTATGCCGCGTCGATGTCCCTCGTGGATCGGCTGCGGTCCCGGGGCCACGCGGCCGTCATCTCCGGTGCCGGCCCGTCCGTCCTCGTGCTGGCCCGGCGCGAGCACGTCGAGGAGGTGCGCGCGCACGGTGAGGCCGGCTGGCGGGTGCTGACCCCCGGCATCCCCGACCACGGGGCCAGGGTCACGGTGCTGTCACGAGCGTGATCGACCGGCGGTGACGTGGGGGTGTCGGTGCTAGTGTGACCGTGCGACCGCAGCCGATGCCGGGCTTCCCCCCGCTGCCTGCCGCGAGTCGACCTCCACGATCTGGGACCTCCGTTCAGCCTGCGCTGCGGCCCCGACGTGAACCCCCCGAGATCGGCCGTATCGAGGCCATCCACGAGCGAGGGAAAGGATCCTTCGTGTCAGACACCACCACTCTCGAGCCGTCGACGGCGGGCGCGAGCCCGCGTCGTTCCGGAGCACTCACCGCCATGCGGTTGGCAGAGCTCCAGGGGCTGGCCTCGAGCATGGGCATCAGCGGCACCGCCAAGATGCGCAAGGGCGACCTCGTCGCCGCCATCAAGGCCCGCCAGAACGGTGAGAGCGGGCCCGCCGCCACGAGCGAGCCGTCGGCGCGCGCCAGCGAGCCCACGCGCGGCACCGAACCGCGTCGCTCCCGCCGGGCCACGAGCACCGGCCGCGGCGTCGAGACGGCACCTGCGACTGAGCAGGCCACGCCGGTCGTTGCGCCCGAGCAGGCCGCGCAGGCCCCCGTCGAGACCGCCCCTGCACGTGCCGACGCCGAGCGCGATGTCCGGTCGGACGCAGCCGAGCAGGCCGACGGCCAGGCCCGCGGGGAGCGCGGTGCCGGTCGCACCCGCACGCGCGCCGCACGCCAGGACCGCACCGAGGCCCGCGACGCGCAGTCCGAGGACCGCGGCGACCAGACGGCATCCGCCGACACCGGGTCCGGTGAGGCGCAGGGCGAGCAGAACGCCGGTGCCCAGGGCGGCCAGAACCAGAACCGCTTCGACGACGAGGACGGCCGCGGTGGCCGTCGTCGCCGCAACCGTGGGCGCAACCGCGACAAGCGCCGTCCCGGCATCGGCGGCGACCAGGTCGACGGCCCCGTCGAGTCGTCGATCACCGAGGACGACGTCCTCGTTCCCGTCGCCGGCATCCTCGACATCCTCGACAGCTACGCGTTCGTGCGCACCACCGGGTACCTGCCCGGCAGCAGCGACGTCTACGTGCCGCTCCAGCTGGTCAAGCGCCACGGGCTGCGCAAGGGCGACGCCGTCACCGGCTCCATCAAGGCCTCGCGCGACGGTGACGAGGGCCAGCAGCAGCACGTCGGCGGCCGCAACCACCGGGCGAAGTACACCCCGCTGGCCCAGCTCGACACGGTCAACGGCATGACGCCCGAGGACGCCCGCCACCGCCCCGAGTTCGGCAAGCTCACGCCGCTCTACCCGCAGGACCGACTGCGCCTGGAGACCGAGCAGGGTCTGCTGACGACGCGGATCATCGACCTCGTCGCCCCCATCGGCAAGGGCCAGCGCGGCCTCATCGTCGCCCCGGCCAAGGCGGGCAAGACGATGGTCATGCAGGCGATCGCCAACGCCATCACGACGAACAACCCCGAGTGCCACCTCATGGTCGTCCTCGTCGACGAGCGCCCCGAGGAGGTCACCGACATGCAGCGGGCCGTGAAGGGCGAGGTCATCTCCTCGACCTTCGACCGCCCGGCCGAGGACCACACCACCGTCGCGGAGCTCGCGATCGAGCGGGCCAAGCGCCTGGTCGAGATGGGGCACGACGTCGTCGTGCTGCTCGACTCGATCACCAAGCTCGGGCGGGCCTACAACCTCGCGGCCCCGGCCAGCGGGCGCATCCTGTCCGGTGGCGTCGACTCCGCCGCGCTGTACCCGCCGAAGAAGTTCTTCGGCGCGGCCCGCAACATCGAGGACGGTGGCTCGCTCACCATCCTCGCGACGGCGCTGGTCGAGACCGGCTCGCGGATGGACGAGGTGATCTTCGAGGAGTTCAAGGGCACCGGCAACATGGAGCTCAAGCTCGACCGTCAGCTCGCGAACCGCCGGATCTTCCCTGCCGTCGACGTCAACAACTCGGGTACTCGCAAGGAGGAGATCCTGCTGGCTCCCGAGGAGCTGCGGATCATGTGGAAGCTGCGCCGGGTGCTCGCTGCGCTCGACTCGCAGCAGGGCATCGAGCTGCTGCTGGACCGCCTGCGCAAGACCAAGACGAACTACGAGTTCCTCACGCAGATCCAGCACTCGGCCTCGACCAAGCTCGAGGACGACGACGCCTGAGCCCCTTTCCCCGACTTCGTGCGACGTGAGTGCGGTTCTGCGCCGGATCCGACGCAGAACCCGCACACGCGTCGCAGGAATTCGGGGCTGGGAGCAGCGGGGAGGGCTGGGGTCGGCTATCGGGGAGGGCCGAGTTCGAGTCGTCGACGCAGCTCGGCGCGGCCCTCGGGGGAGTCGGGCAGGTCCCACCACGACTCCACCCACCATGTGGCACCGGCATCCGCCCACTGCTCCACGGGTGGGTGAACCGTGCCGAACTCGCCGTGGCTGTCGCCCTCGACGACGACGTCGTAGCCCTGCATCGTCTGCCCGGCCTCGGCCCGCAGGGCCCCGAGGCGCTCGACGAGCTCCCTCAGGGCCGGCGGCGTCAGCTGTGACCCCGGGTTCTCGAGGCTGCCCCCGGCGATGGCCGGGAAGACGCCCTGCCACCGGGCGGCCCGCTCCAGCGATCGTTGGCGGCTGCGACTGGGCACCATCAACCCGACGCACCAGACGGGCGGATGCGGTGTCTGGACCGGTGGCGGCGGGACCAGCTCGGTGACGGGGGAGGCCGAGAAGTACTCGCCCGTGTACGAGAAGGGCTGCCCACCCATGAGCCCCGCGTAGACGTCGAGCACCTCGTCGAGCTTGCGCGCCCGCACCGCGCGGCCCTCGTCGGCCTCGAAGGCCAGCCAGTTGCCGTGCAGCGCACCCAGACCGACCCCCAGGGTCACTCGACCGCCAGAGAGCCGGTCGAGCGAGGCCACCCTCGACGCGAGGTCCCACGGTCGGTGCCGGGCGGCGGGGGTGAGCAGGGTGCCCAACCTGATGCGCTCGGTGGCCATGGCGGCGGCGCCGAGGGTGACCCACGCGTCCTGCCCCCAGACGGCCTCCCACGTGAAGACCTGGTCCCACCCGGCATCCTCGGCGACGAGGGCGAGCTCGGTGAACTCGCGCTCGGTGGCATACGTGATGACGGCTCCGAACTTCATCCCGGCACCGTACCGACCCCCACCGACTGCCCCGCACTTCTTGCGCTGCAGCCACCGGGATCCGGTGGCTGCAGCGCAAGAAGTGCGGGAATGGGTGGGGGGCCACCCGGCGTTTAGGACCCTGTGCGCCACCTCTGGCACACTTGATCGCTGGACCGGTTCACGGCATTGAAATGCGTTTCCTGAGCGCTCACACCACGAGGGGCGCAGTCGGGGCGCCAAGGGTTTGCAGCACCGTGCTGAACCCGCCGACCCGGACACCTCCAAGGAGAAACATCGTGAAGAAGGACATCCACCCCGACTACGTCGCGACCACGGTCACCTGCACCTGTGGCGCCACGTTCGAGACCCGCAGCACGGCCAAGAGCGGCGCCATCCACGCCGACGTCTGCTCGCAGTGCCACCCGTTCTACACCGGCAAGCAGAAGATCCTCGACACCGGTGGCCGCGTGGCCCGCTTCGAGGCCCGCTACGGCAAGAAGGTCGCCAAGTAGCTTTCACGGTGCGCCGGTCCGACCCCTCGCGGGACGGGCCGGCGCACTTGTGTTCCCGCCGAAGCACCACCCACGCACCACGCAAGCACCCCAAGCCAGCCCCGAAGGAGAGTCCGTGCTCGAGTCAGCCCAGGCCCTGGTCGCCGAGCACGCCGCGCTCGAGGCGCAGATGGCCGACCCGGCGATCGCCTCCGACCCGGACAAGAGCCGTGAGCTGAACAAGCGCTATGCCGCACTCGGCCCCACGGTCGCTGCCCACCACGCCTGGGTGGCCGCGCGCGACGACGTCCAGGCCGCGCGCGAGCTCGCCGCGGAGGACCCGGCGTTCGCCGACGAGATCCCCGCCCTGGAGGCCACGCTCGCCGCCGCCGAGGACCGACTGCGCCGCCTGCTCATCCCGCGTGATCCCGACGACGACCGCGACGTCATCCTCGAGGTGAAGGCCGGTGAGGGAGGCGAGGAGTCGGCCCTGTTCGCGGGTGACCTGCTGCGGATGTACCTGCGCCACGCCGAGCGCCGGGGCTGGCGCACCGAGGTGCTCGACGCCACCGAGTCCGACCTCGGCGGCTACAAGGACGTGCGGGTCGCCGTGAAGGCCCGTGGGAACTCCCAGCCCGGTGAAGCACCGTGGGCGCGGCTGAAGTTCGAGGGTGGCGTCCACCGGGTGCAGCGAGTCCCCGTCACCGAGAGCCAGGGGCGCATCCACACCAGCGCTGCAGGGGTGTGGGTCATGCCCGAGGCCGAGGAGGTCGAGGTGACGATCGACGCCAACGACCTGCGCATCGACGTCTTCCGCTCCAGCGGCCCCGGCGGCCAGAGCGTCAACACCACCGACTCGGCCGTGCGCATCACCCACCTGCCCACGGGCCTGGTCGTCTCGTGCCAGAACGAGAAGAGCCAGCTGCAGAACCGCGAGGCCGCCATGCGCGTGCTGCGCGCCCGGCTGCACCAGATCGCCATGGACGAGCGCCACGCCGCGGACGCCAGCGTTCGCAGCAGCCAGGTGCGCACCGTCGACCGCTCCGAGCGGATCCGCACCTACAACTTCCCCGAGAACCGGATCAGCGACCACCGCACCGGGTTCAAGGCCTACAACCTCGACACCGTCCTCGACGGCGATCTCGACCCGATGATCCAGTCCTGCGTCGATGCCGATGAGGCCGCCCGCCTCGCCGCCATCGCCGACCGATGAGCGCGCACCGGTGAGCGACCTCCACACCGCGGTCCGGGGGGCGTCCGCGCGCCTCGAGGCGGCCGGCATCCGCTCACCCGAGACCGATGCCGTCGAGCTCGCCGCGTTCGCCCTCGGCACCACCGCGGGCGACGTGCGCCGCGCCATGGTGCTGCGCACGACCCCGGATGCCGGGTTCGCGGCGGCGTTCGAGGCGCTCGTCAGCGAGCGGCTCACCAGGGTCCCGCTCCAGCACCTCACGGGTCGGGCGCACTTTCGCGGTCTCACGCTCGCGGTGGGGCCGGGGGTGTTCGTCCCCCGACCCGAGACCGAGGTGACGGCCGGGCTCGCGATCGACGCGGCATCCGCCATGGGCCGCCAGGGTGACGGCGTGGTCGTCGTCGACCTGTGCACCGGCTCAGGAGCCATCGCGCTGGCGGTCAAGGACGAGCTTCCCGGTGCCGAGGTCCTCGCGGTCGAGCTGTCCGACCTCGCCCACGGCTGGGCCCTGGCCAACCGCGACCACCTCGGGCTCGACGTCGAGGTGCGCCTCGGTGACGCCACGACGGCCTTCGACGACCTCGAGGGCGAGGTCGACGTGGTCGTCAGCAACCCGCCGTACATCCCCGTCGGTGCCGTGCCGGTCGACCCGGAGGTGCGCGACCACGACCCTGCCCTCGCGCTCTACGGCGGCTCGGCCGACGGGCTGGCGATCCCGCTGGCGGTCGCAGCACGCGCTGCGGTGCTGCTGCGCGAGGGTGGGGTCCTGGTCATGGAACACGCCGACAGCCAGGGGGCGAGCCTTCCCGCTGCTCTTCGCGCGACCGGGTTGTGGGGCGACGTGCTCGACCATGCCGATCTCACCGGCCGGCCCCGAGCGACGGTGGCGGTGCGCGCAGGGGCGCACAGGTGACGCGCCCTCGGCGGGGGCCTTCACGAGCCGAGCCCGGTTCGACCCTAGGCTTGGCCTCATGAGCCCCGTCTTCGACTGCACGACCGAGCCCGGACGGGCGGATGCCATTCCCAAGGCCGCCGCCGGGGTGCGCGCCGGCAGCCTCGTCGTGATGCCCACCGACACCCTCTACGGCATCGGGGCTGACGCCTTCTCCCCGGATGCCGTGCGCGACCTCCTCGCCGCGAAGGGACGGGGGAGTGACATGCCGCCTCCCGTGCTCGTCCCCGATGCGCGCACGGTCGACGGGCTCGCGACGGACGTGCCCGACTATGCGCGAGCACTTGTCGCCGCCTTCTGGCCAGGCCCGCTGACCATCGTCCTGCGCGCCCAGCCGTCCCTGATGTGGGACCTCGGCGACACCGGTGGCACGGTCGCCCTGCGGATGCCGGACGACCCGGTTGCGCTGGAGCTTCTTCGCGAGGTGGGGCCGATGGCGGTGAGCAGCGCGAACCGCACTGGCCACCCGGCATCGCGCACCGTCGTCGAGGCGGCCAGCCAGCTCGGCGCGGCGGTCGAGTTCTACCTCGACGGCGGGCCCGTCACCGGTGGCCTGGCATCGACGATCGTCGACTGCACCCGAGACGAGCCGGTGATCCTGCGGGTCGGAGCCCTTGCGACGTCGGACGTCATGGACGTCGTCGAGCGTGCGCGCGCCGACGCCCTAGAGTTGTCGCGCCCGGAGTCGGGCGACGAGGACGCGGCGGACGCGTCCGATCCGCCCGCCGCGAGCGAAACCCCCACCGCCAGTGAGCAGCGAGAGAGCAGCGACGATGACTGACACGTTCTACGGATCCGACTTCGGCGCCCTCGACGCCTTCGACCCCGAGATCGCGGGGGTGCTGCTGAGCGAGCTCGACCGGCTGCGCGGCGGCCTCCAGTTGATCGCGAGCGAGAACTTCTCCAGCCCCGAGGTGCTGACGGCACTCGGTTCGACCCTGTCGAACAAGTACGCCGAGGGATACCCGGGGCGCCGGTACTACGGCGGCTGTTCCGAGGTCGACAAGGCCGAGGCGCTCGCGATCGAGCGCTGCAAGGCGCTGTTCGGCGCCGACCACGCCAACGTGCAGGCACACTCGGGCGCGAGCGCGAACCAGGCCGTCTACGGCGCATTCCTCAAGCCCGGCGAGACGATCCTCGCGATGAGCCTGCCGCACGGCGGGCACCTCACCCACGGCACGAAGATGTCCTTCTCCGGCAAGTGGTTCGACGCGGTGCACTACGGAGTCGACAAGGACACCGAGAACATCGACTACGACGAGGTCGAGCGCCTGGCCAAGGAACGCCGCCCCAAGGTGATCCTCGCGGGCGGTTCGGCCATCCCGCGGCTCATCGACTTCGCCCGGTTCCGCGCCATCGCCGACGAGGTCGGGGCGATCTTCTGGGTCGATGCAGCACACTTCATCGGCCTCGTCGCCGGCGGTGCCATCCCCAGCCCGGTCCCCTACGCGGACGTCGTGTCGTTCACGACGCACAAGGTGCTGCGCGGCCCGCGCTCGGGAGCCATCGTCTGCAAGGCCGAGCACGCCACCGCCATCGACCGGGCCGTCTTCCCGATGATGCAGGGCGGGCCGCAGATGCACACGATCGCCGCCAAGGCGGTCAACTTCAAGGAGTGTGCGACGCCTGAGTACGCGGCGTACACCCGCCAGGTCGTCGCCAACGCCAAGGTCCTCGCGCAGACGCTGGGGGAGCACGGCATCCGCCCGACGACGGGGGGCACGGACACCCACCTGTCGCTGCATGACCTCCAGCCGGTTCAGGTGACCGGCGTCGACGCCGAGGCACGCGCGGACGCCGCCGGGATCACGTTGAACAAGAACGCCATTCCCTTCGACCCGCAGTCGCCGAACATCGCCTCCGGGGTGCGCGTCGGCACGCCGTGCGTCACGACCCAGGGCATGGGTGAGGACGAGATGCGCACGATCGCCGAACTGATCGCCAAGGCCGTCGTGCACGGTGACGCCGACCCGGACCACGCGGTCTCACGCGAGGTGCGGGCCCAGGTGAGCGAGCTCGTCGGGCGTTTCCCGGCCTACCCGCGCGCGGGTGCGGCACAGGCCTGAGACCTCGGATCTTCGTGTCCACACCGAGCCCCGGCACCGACCGGCCGATCCTGGCCCGGCTCAACAGCCGTGGGTTCCGGCTCGTCATGCTGCTGGACGGCGCCGCCATCCTCGGCCTGGCCGTGGGGTCGATGTGGTGGCGCTACGGGCTGCCACCCTGGCCGACGTACCCGACGGGTGCCTATGCGGTGTCGTTCGCCGTCTCGACGGCGATCTTCATCTCGGCGTTCTACTTCGGCGGGCTCTACGAACGTGAGCCGCGGCTGGGCGGTGCCGCCGTGTTCCCACGGGCTGCCGGGTTGTCGCTGGCAGCCGGCAGCCTCATCGCGCTGCTCAACCTCGCCCTCACGAGTCTGGCCAACCAGCGGGGCTCACTGACCCAACGGGTCCTGCCGTTCCCGATCCCCAACCTGCTCGCCGTCATCGTGCTCGGCGCTGTCGTCGTGGCGATCAACCGCGCGGTCGTGCACGCCCTGCGGACGCGTCGTGAGGGCCCTCCGCGCGTGGTCATCGCCGGCGAGCAGGGCGACCTCGAGCTCGCCCGGAGGCACCTGGCTGCCGTCGACGCGAGGGCGCTGGTCGTCGTCGCGGAGGTCGATGACCCGGCTGGCGTCGTCGACGTCGCCCGTGAGCTGCGGGCCACCGACGTCCTGCTCGTCACCGGCGCGTGGCTGGACAGCTGGTACCCGAAGACCATCGACCATCTCGACCAGCTGGGCCTGACCACCCTGTTGCGGGTGACCGGTCGCGAGACGCTGTTCGGTCTCGATCGGCTGCGCGAGATCGGGGGGATGCCGTTCGTCCTCCTCCACGCGCAGACCATGCCGAGCTCGCAGCGGCACTTCAAGCGGATCCTCGACCTCGTGCTGCTCCTCGTCACCGCTCCGGTGTGGATCGTCCTGCTCGTGGCGGTGTCGCTCTACCAGTTCGCGGTGGCCGGGAGGCCGGTGCTCTTCACCCAGACCCGGGTGGGCGTGGGTGGGGCACCGTTCGACATGGTCAAGTTCCGCACGATGCGCACCGATGCCGAGGCCGACGGTGTGGCGACGCTCTCGACCGGCAAGGCCGACTCGCGGGTCATCCCGGCCTGCCGTTGGGTGCGGGCGACCCGGGCCGACGAGCTGCCCCAGATCCTGCACATCCTCACGGGCAAGATGTCCATCGTCGGGCCGCGCCCCGAGCGTCCTGAGCTGACCGCCGGCTTCGAGCGGGACATCGCGGGGTACACCCGCCGTCACGAGGTGCCGCCCGGGCTGACCGGCCTGGCCCAGATCCACGGTCGGTACCACACCGACGCCGAGTACAAGCTGGGCTACGACCTCCAGTACCTCGTCAACTGGTCGCCGGTGCTCGACCTCGAGATCATCGCCCGCACCATCTGGGTCATCGTCACGCGGCGGGTCTGAGCGCCCTTTTGGGCTGTACCCGTCGCTTGTGATAACTTTCACAAGCCGTCCCGGAGACCTATCCGTCACGACCCCCGAAGAGGCCGATCGCCGATGACCGACCGCTCCACGAGCACCGAGCCGCACGCCGGCGCCCCCTTCGGTGCCATGCTCCGCGGGGCCCTGCTGCCCTCGCTGGTCGCCGGGGTGCTGACGGTCGTGGCCCTGGTCGTCGTGCGTGGGGGAGACGCCCTGGCCGGTGCGCTCATCGGCCTCGTCGTCTCGGTGGGCTTCTTCGGTTCCGGCATGTTCCTGCTGAGCAGGCTCGTGCGCAGCGCCAGCCCGCACGCGTTCTTCGCCGTCGCCATGGCGGTCTACCTCGGCCAGGTCATCGCCCTGCTGCTCGTCATCCTGGCGTTCAAGGACGCTGCGTGGGTCGATGGGCCAGCCCTGGGCATCGTGGCCCTGGTCGTGACGATCGTGTGGCAGGGGTTCGCGATGCGCGCCCTGCGCACCGCACGTGTTCCCGTGTACGACCCGCCCGCGGCCGACGGCGCCGCACGGTGAGACGCATCGAAACCCCCACGACCTGCGTCGCGGCCACCCTCGCGGGTCCGGTAGCGTACGTCCCGTTCCCCCGGGTGCCCGTCGATGGCGCCTGTGCAACCCCCGAGGAGAGGCTGTGAGCCTGAGCGTGGTTCCCGCACACTGGCTTCAGAGCGGTATCGCCGCAACCGACGGCGAGGGCTTCCAGGCCCCCGGCCCCGAGTCCTTCTGGTGGCCGCTGATCGGCAGCGACACGAGCAACTGGGCGTTCACCCGTCCCTCGTTCGTCGTCATGGCCTCTGTCGTGATCATCGCGATCTACTACATGAGCGTGGTCAACAAGCTGACCATCGTGCCGACCAAGCGCCAGTGGATCGCCGAGCAGAGCTACGACTTCGTGCGCAACACCATCGCCCGCGACGTCATCGGGTCGAAGGACTTCCTGCAGTTCCTGCCGCTGTTGCTGACGCTGTTCACGCTCATCCTGTTCAACAACATCATGGGGATCGTGCCGTTCGTGCAGTTCCCCTCGATGAGCCGGATCGCGTTCCCGATCGTGCTGACCCTGATCGTCTACATCGTCTACCACACCGTGGCGATCCGCCGGAAGCACGGCGTCGTCGGCTACCTCAAGTCGCTGGTGCCCCCCGGGCTGCCCGGCTGGCTGAAGCCGATCATGTTCATCCTGGAGTTCCTGACCTACTTCCTCATCCGGCCGCTGACGCTCGCCCTGCGACTCTTCGGCAACATGCTCGCCGGCCACCTCATGCTGCTCGTCTTCATCCTCGGCGGCGAGTACCTGCTGCTGCACGGCAGCAACCTGTTCGTCCAGTTCTCCGGCGTGCTCGGCCTCGGCTTCGGCATCGTCATGACCTTCTTCGAGCTCCTGGTGCAGTTCCTCCAGGCGTTCATCTTCACCCTGCTCGCCGCGCTCTACATCTCCGACGCGGTGAGCGAGCACCACTGATCTCCCGGACCCGTCCGGTAAGTACAACCACCTGATGAACACTCCGACGCCGGGAGCCCCTGGCGCCACCGAAAGGAAAACGCAATGACTGGTGACATCACCTTCCTCGGCTACGGCCTCGCCGCCATCGGCCCCGGTATCGGTGTGGGTCTCATCTTCGCCGCCTACATCAACGGCGTCGCTCGCCAGCCCGAGGCCCGAGGCATGCTCCAGACCATCGCCTTCACCGGTATGGCCCTCACCGAGGCGCTCGCGATCCTCGGTCTCGTGTTCGTCTTCGTCTTCGCAGGCTGACGCACCGACGACCCCCCGTTCGATCGACAGATAAGGAAGCGACGTGGTTCTCGCATCCGTGAAGGCATCCGAGGGTGTCGGCTGGCCGGCAGCACTTCCGTTGCTGCCGCACCCCGCCGAAATCATCATCGGGCTGATCGCCTTCGCCATCCTCTACAGGATCTTCTCCAAGAGCGTCGTCCCCAAGATGGAGGCGATGTACGCCGAGCGTGCCGCAGCCATCGAGGGCGGCATGCAGGAGGCCGAGCAGGCGCAGGCCGAGGCCCAGGCTGCCCTGGAGAAGTACAACGCCCAGCTCGCCGAGGCTCGCACCGAGGCCAACGAGATCCGCGAGTCCGCTCGTGAGCAGGGCGCGTCGATCGTCGCGGAGATGCGTGCCCAGGCCCAGGCCGAGGCAGCCCGCATCTCCGAGTCGGCCAAGCGTCAGGTCGAGGCCGAGCGCCAGCAGGCCGTGGTCCAGCTGCGCCAGGAGGTCGGCACGCTGTCGACGACCCTGGCGGGCAAGATCGTCGGCGAGTCGCTCGAGGACGAGGTGCGCCAGAAGGGCATCGTCGACCGGTTCCTCGCCGACCTCGAGGCCGGCGACATCGTCCCCGAGAAGGTTGCCCCGGCGGGGCAGGACGCCTGATGCGCGGCTCGTCGCGAGGTTCGGCCACCGCGGTGCAGGCGGCGCTCGACGCCGTGCTGGCGCAGGGGTCGTCCTGGGCGCCGCTCGCGGATGAGCTCTTCGCCGTGACCGCGGTCGTCGACGGCAACGCGTCGCTGCGTCGGGCCCTTGCGGACCCCTCGCGCGGCACCACCGAGAAGCAGGGCCTGGCCCGTGCGGTCTTCGGGGGCAAGGTCGGTGAGACCACCACCAACCTGGTCGCCGAGGTCGCAGGGCAGCGCTGGTCCGCCGAGCGTGACCTCACGGACACGCTCGAGTCCACAGCCGTGCAGTGCCTGCTGGCCACGGCCGAGCGAGCCGGTCACATCGACCGGGTCGAGGACGAGCTCTTCCGCTTCGAGCGGATCGTCGCCGGCGACCCCGCTCTGCGGGACACGCTCTCCAGCCGCAACACCGACGGCAACGGCAAGGCCGCTCTCGTGCGGGGTCTGCTCGAAGGCAAGGCGGCGCCCGAGACGGTCCGCCTCGCGGAGCAGGCGGTGCGCGCCCCCCGCGGACGCCGTCTGGACCGCACCATGGAGGCCTACCTCGCGTTGGCCTCGACGCGTCGTGACGAGCTCACCGCGCTCGTCACCGCGGCGACGCCCCTCACCGAGCAGCAGGGTGCCCGGCTGCGCAGCGCCCTCGAGGCGCACTACGGCAAGGCCGTCAGCCTCCAGGTCGTCCTCGACCCCACCGTCATGGGCGGCATCCGGGTCCAGGTCGGCGACGACGTCGTCGACGGCACCGTCCTGCGGCGCCTCGACGAAGCCCGCCGCCACGTGACCGGCAGCTGACACCGCACGTCCACGCACGGCATCCGTACACCGCAAGACACCGCACCACCGACCACAGACTTCGGCCCCACCAGGGGCCGGTGACCGAGGAGAAGATCAGAACATGACGGAGCTCTCGATCCGTCCGGACGAGATCCGGGACGCCCTGGACAGCTACGTCCGGTCCTACGAGCCCGGCGCAGCCGCGCGCGAAGAGGTCGGTCGCGTCACCGACGCCGGCGACGGCATCGCGCACGTCGAGGGCCTGCCCTCGGCGATGACCAACGAGCTCCTCCAGTTCGAGGACGGCACCCTGGGCCTGGCGCTCAACCTCGACGTCCACGAGATCGGCGTCGTCATCCTCGGTGAGTTCTCCGCGATCGAGGAGGGCCAGGAGGTCAAGCGGACCGGCGAGGTGCTCTCCGTGCCCGTGGGCGACGCGTTCCTCGGCCGTGTCGTGAACCCGCTCGGTGCGCCGATCGACGGCCTCGGCGAGATCGCCAGCGAGGAGCGCCGCGCCCTGGAGCTCCAGGCGCCCAACGTCGTGCAGCGCAAGTCGGTGCACGAGCCGCTGCAGACCGGCCTGAAGGCCGTCGACGCCATGACGCCGATCGGCCGTGGCCAGCGCCAGCTCATCATCGGTGACCGCCAGACCGGCAAGACCACGGTCGCGGTCGACACGATCATCAACCAGAAGGAGTTCTGGGACAGCGGCGACCCGACGAAGCAGGTGCGCTGCATCTACGTCGCCATCGGCCAGAAGGGCTCCACGATCGCTGCCGTCCGCGGCACGCTCGAGGAGGCGGGCGCGATGGAGTACACGACCATCGTCGCCGCACCGGCCTCTGACTCCGCCGGCTTCAAGTACCTCGCCCCGTACACCGGCTCGGCCATCGGCCAGCACTGGATGTACCAGGGCAAGCACGTCCTCATCGTCTTCGACGACCTGTCCAAGCAGGCCGAGGCCTACCGCTCCGTGTCGCTGCTGCTGCGCCGGCCGCCGGGCCGCGAGGCCTACCCGGGTGACGTCTTCTACCTGCACAGCCGGCTCCTCGAGCGCTGCGCCAAGCTCTCCGACGACCTCGGCGCGGGCTCCATGACCGGCCTGCCGATCATCGAGACCAAGGCGGGTGACGTGTCGGCCTACATCCCGACCAACGTCATCTCCATCACCGACGGCCAGATCTACCTCCAGTCGGACCTGTTCAACTCCAACGTCCGCCCGGCGATCGACGTGGGTGTCTCGGTCTCCCGTGTCGGTGGTGCCGCGCAGATCAAGGCCATGAAGTCGGTGGCGGGTCGCCTCAAGCTCGACCTCGCCCAGTACCGCGCGCTCGAGGCGTTCGCCATGTTCGCCTCCGACCTCGACCCCGCCTCGCGTGCCCAGCTCGCGAAGGGCGCTCGCCTCGTCGAGTTGCTCAAGCAGCGTCAGGCCTCGCCGTACCCCGTCGAGGAGCAGGTCGTCTCGATCTGGATGGGCACGACCGGCAAGCTCGACAGCATCGCCGTCGACGACGTCCGCCGCTTCGAGGCCGACTTCCTCGACCACCTGCGTCGCAGCCGCGTCGAGCTGCTCGACGCGATCCGCGAGACCGGCAAGTTCGAGGAGGAGACCGAGCAGGCGCTCGACTCCGAGATCGAGAACTTCAAGGCCAAGCTCTTCCAGGCTTCGGGTGCCGACGGCATCCAGGCGGGGAACGAGGCCGAGGACGAGGCTGCTGCCCGGGCGCTGGCGTCCGAGCAGGAGAAGATCGTCAAGCAGAAGCGCTAGATCGGATGCTGGGGCGTGATGCGCCCCGGCACCGACCCGGCCACACGGCCCACGAGCAGAAGAACCAGGAAGGCGGAAACGTATGGGAGCGCAGATCCGGGAGTACCGGAACCGCATCCGTGCCGTCAGCTCGACGAAGAAGATCACCCGAGCCATGGAGCTCATGGCTGCCTCGCGCGTCGTCAAGGCGCAGCAGGCCGTGCGTGAGTCCAGCCCGTACGCGCGGGCGCTCACCCGGGCGGTCTCCGCAGTGGCGACGTTCTCCAACGAGGACCACCCGCTGACCTCGGAGAAGGAGGACGTCAAGCGCGCGGCGGTGGTCATCATGACCTCCGACCGCGGCCTGGCCGGTGCCTACAGCTCGTCGGCGATCAAGGAGAGCGAGCGGCTCATCGCGTCGCTGCGTGACGAGGGCAAGGAGGTCGTCCCCTACCTGCTCGGCCGCAAGGCGATCGCCTTCTACAAGTTCCGCCACCGCGAGTTCGCCGCCGAGTGGAGCGGCGCCTCCGAGCGCCCGAGCTTCGAGACGGCCCGTGAGGTCGGCGAGCGACTCGTCGCCGACTTCACCACCCCGACCGAGGAGGGCGGCATCGACGAGGTGCACATCGTCTTCACCCGGTTCGTCTCCATGGTCACCCAGGAGCCCGAGGTCATTCGGTTGCTCCCGCTCGAGGTCGTCGAGGGCGAGGAGGCACCGGCACCGGATGACCTGCTGCCGCTGTACACCTTCGAGCCCGGGGCCGAGAAGGTGCTCGACGCGCTGCTGCCGAAGTACGTCAACGCCCGTCTGTTCAACTGCATGCTCCAGGCCGCCGCGTCCGAGCTCGCCGCCCGCCAGCGGGCGATGAAGTCGGCGACGGACAACGCCGAGGAGCTCATCAAGAAGTACACCCGGTTGGCCAACCAGGCCCGCCAGGCCGAGATCACCCAAGAGATCAGCGAAATCGTCGGCGGCGCCAGTGCCCTGGCCGAGAGCAAGTGAGTGAGAGAGAGATCATGACTTCAACCCTCAGCGAGCGCAGCGAGGTTCACGCCGTCGGCGGTGTCGGGCGTATCTCGCGCATCATCGGCCCCGTCGTCGACGTGGAGTTCCCCGTCGACGCCATGCCCGAGCAGTACAACCTGCTCACCAGCCAGGTCGAGATCGGCGGCGAGACCAAGAACCTCAACCTCGAGGTCGCGCAGCACATCGGCGACAACATGGTGCGCGCCATCTCCCTTCAGCCCACCGACGGTCTCGTGCGCGGCACCCCCGTGCAGGACACCGGCGGCCCCATCTCGGTGCCCGTGGGCAACCAGACGCTGGGCAAGGTCTTCAACACCACCGGTGAGGTGATGAACCTCGCCCCGGGCGAGACCTTCACCGCGACCGAGCGCTGGGGCATCCACCGCACCGCGCCGCCGTTCGACCAGCTGGAGTCCAAGACCCAGATGTTCGAGACCGGCATCAAGGTCATCGACCTGCTGACCCCCTACGTGCAGGGCGGCAAGATCGGCCTGTTCGGCGGTGCCGGTGTCGGCAAGACGGTGCTCATCCAGGAGATGATCGCCCGTGTCGCCCGCGACCACGGTGGTGTGTCGGTGTTCGCCGGTGTCGGTGAGCGCACCCGTGAGGGCAACGACCTCATGGTCGAGATGGAGGAGGCCGGCGTCCTCGGGCAGACGGCCCTCGTGTTCGGCCAGATGGACGAGCCGCCGGGCACGCGTCTTCGCGTCGCCCTGTCTGCTCTGACGATGGCGGAGTACTTCCGCGACGTCCAGGGCCAGGACGTGTTGCTGTTCATCGACAACATCTTCCGCTTCACCCAGGCGGGTTCCGAGGTCTCCACGCTTCTGGGCCGGATGCCGTCGGCCGTGGGTTACCAGCCCACCCTCGCCGACGAGATGGGCACCCTCCAGGAGCGCATCACCTCCACGCGTGGCCACTCGATCACCTCGATGCAGGCGATCTACGTGCCGGCCGATGACTACACCGACCCGGCTCCGGCCACGACGTTCGCGCACCTCGACGCGACGACCGAGCTCTCGCGTGAGATCGCCTCGCTCGGTATCTACCCGGCCGTGGACCCGCTCACCTCGACGAGCCGGATCCTGGACCGTCGCTACATCGCGGAGGACCACTACACCACCGCGCTTCGCGTCAAGGGGATCCTCCAGCGCAACAAGGAGCTCCAGGACATCATCGCGATCCTCGGTATCGACGAGCTCTCCGAAGAGGACAAGATCCTCGTCAACCGTGCCCGTCGTCTGCAGCGCTTCCTGTCGCAGAACACCTACGTCGCCAAGCAGTTCACCGGCATCGAGGGTTCGACGGTGCCGCTGGCCGACACCATCGAGGCGTTCACGAAGATCTGTGACGGCGACTACGACCATGTCGGTGAGCAGGCGTTCTTCATGTGCGGTGGCCTCGACGACGTCGAGCGCCAGTGGGCCGAGATCCAGAAGAACCTCTGATGGCTCTCACGGTCGAGCTCGTCGCCGCGGACCGCAAGGTCTGGGAGGGTGAGGCGAGCCAGGTCAGCGCCCGCTCCATCGACGGCGACCTCGGCATCCTGCCCGGTCACCAGCCGCTGCTGTGCGTGCTGGGCGAGGGCGAGGTGCGGATCAACGGCGAGGGTGGCTGGAAGTCGGCGACCATCGACGGCGGCTTCCTGTCAGTGGACCACGACCGCGTCACGATCATCGCGGAGTCGGTCGACGCCTCTGGCATGAGTTCCTGACATCGAGGGCCGAGGACCGCTCGCATGACGCCACTCGTCGTCGCCGAGGTGGTCCTCGCCCTCATCGTGCTGGTCATCGTCGGCGCGCTCACCTTCGTGTGGGCGCGCCGTCGGTACATTTCAGGGGATGGCCGCCCGGTCATGTTGTGTGCTCGGCGCGACGGGGAGGGTGATCGGTGGCGCCTGGGTCTGGCGCGGCTGAGCTCGGACCGCTTCGAGTGGTTCAGCATCGTCGGGCCGTCGCTGCGACCGGAGGTGGCCTGGGTGCGGGGTCAGCTCGACTTCGGATCGGTCTCCCCGCTCAGCGACCCCATTCCCGGGCTCGCCGACCCGGTCGCGGTGCTCGGGAGCTCCGGCGCCGCGACGTGTGAGTTCGCCTTCGTGCCGGCGGCCTACACGGCGGTGCGGGCATGGCTGGAGTCCAGCCCGCCCGGGTACAAGGCCAACGTCGCCTGACCCGCCGTCAGGACGGGGTGGGGGGCTGCTCACGGCCGCCACCCGGTGCCCAGAGCACGTCGCCTCCGGGGAGGTTGGCGTAGCGGGCCAGCACGAACAGCAGGTCGGACAGGCGGTTGAGGTAGGTCGCGGTCGTCGGGTTGATGCCACCCTCACCGCGGGCCGTCCCCGGCTCGGTCCCGTAGGCCTCGATGGCGGCCCACACCGACCGTTCTGCCCGGCGCACCACCGTGAGCGCGACGTGGAGGTGAGCAGCGCCGGGTGTGCCTCCGGGGAGGATGAACGAGCGGAGCTTCTCGAGGGAGGCCAGGTAGGTGTCGCAGTCGGCCTCGAGCTCGCTGACCCACTCCTCCTTGACCCGTAGCGGCGGGTACTCATAGGACTGCTGGAGCGGGGTCGACAGGTCGGCGCCGATGTCGAAGAGGTCGTTCTGGACGCGCACGAGGACGGCGCGCACGTCGTCGGGGAGGCCGCCGCACGCCACGGCGACGCCGATCGCGGCATTGGCCTCGTTGGCGTCGGCGTAGGCGGCGAGTCGAAGGTCGGTCTTCGACGTGCGGCTGAGGTCGCCGAGCGCGGTGGTGCCGTCGTCGCCGGTGCGGGTGTAGATCCGGGTGAGGTTGACCATGCCCTCAGCCTCTCAGACGCGCTGCGGTGGTTGCGGGGCCGACCCGGGTGAAGCCGTCGCGACTCGGGGGAACCGGCTGCCCGCCAGTGACGGCTGTGACTCATGGGGCGCCGGCAGCACCTTCGGAATCCGTTGTTGAGCCGTGGCATGAAGTGGACAGTGACTGTTCTCTGCCGCCAGATCATCTGTTCAGGGGAGGGCAAGAGCGGCATCCAGTGGGTCTAATGGAGCAACGCAAACCGAAGGGTGGGGGTGAAGCCGTGACGGACCGGGTGAGCAGTGTGGTGACCATCACCGAGTACCAGGACGAGCACGGTTGGCATGTCGCCCTGCGCGGCCGGGTCGACGTCCGCACGGCCGCTGACCTGCGGCTCGCGCTGCACCGCCTCATCGCGGCCGGGAGCACCCCGTTGCTGCTCGACCTCGCCGAGGTCCATGTCGGGGATGCCACCGGGTTCGGGCTCATCGTCGAGTGCCAGCGCCGCGCGCGCCGGGCCGGTCGGCAGGTGCACGTCGTCGCGGCAGATGCCCGCACCCAGCGACTGCTGCGGCGTGCCCGGTTGGGCTCGCTCCTCGGCCCCTCGCTCGACTGCTCGGTGCCGGAGCGGCACACGATGGCCATCGCGGTCGGCTGACCGGCACCTTTCTGACTCGCAGCGCTTGACGACGCCGACCATCGGCCGCGTCACCGCGGCGTCGGTGTGGGCACTCTCACCGTGCCCGCGCCTATCCGGGCCCGGCAGCCGCGGCTAGCGTTCGACGCATGCCCGAGAGCACCGACGCCAGCAGGCCACCTCGCGACCGACCGTGGGTCATGCGCACCTACGCCGGCCACTCCAGCGCCGCCGCCAGCAACGCTCTGTACCGGCGCAACCTCGACAAGGGCCAGACGGGGCTCTCCGTGGCCTTCGACCTGCCGACCCAGACCGGGTACGACCCCGACCACGTCCTGGCGCGCGGCGAGGTGGGCAAGGTCGGCGTGCCGATCTCGCACATCGGTGACATGCGGGCGCTCTTCGCCGACATCCCTCTCTCGCGGATGAACACCTCCATGACCATCAACGCCACCGCCATGTGGCTCCTCGCGCTCTACCAGGTCGCCGCGGAGGAACAGGCCGAAGCGGCGGGCGAGGACCCGGCATCCGCGGTTCGTGCCCTCGCGGGGACCACCCAGAACGACATCATCAAGGAGTACCTGTCGCGGGGCACCTACGTCTTCGCGCCCGGCCCCTCGCTGCGCCTCATCACCGACATGGTGACGTACACCGTCACCGACATCCCCAAGTGGAACCCGATCAACATCTGCAGCTACCACCTGCAGGAGGCCGGCGCCACGCCCGTGCAGGAGATCGCCTACGCCATGTGCACGGCGATCGCCGTGTTGGATGCCGTGCGCGACTCCGGTCAGGTCCCCCCGGAGCGCTTCGGTGAGGTCGTCGCGCGGATCTCGTTCTTCGTCAACGCCGGCGTGCGCTTCGTCGAGGAGATGTGCAAGATGCGCGCCTTCGTCCAGCTCTGGGACGAGCTCACCCGTGAGCGCTATGGCGTCACCGACGACAAGGCGCGGCGCTTCCGTTACGGGGTGCAGGTCAACTCGCTGGGCCTGACCGAGGCGCAGCCCGAGAACAACGTGCAGCGGATCGTGCTGGAGATGCTCGCCGTGACGCTCTCCAAGGACGCCCGCGCCCGCGCCGTGCAGCTGCCGGCCTGGAACGAGGCGCTCGGCCTTCCGCGCCCGTGGGACCAGCAGTGGTCGCTGCGCATCCAGCAGGTGCTCGCCTACGAGTCCGACCTGCTCGAGTACGACGACCTGTTCGAGGGCTCGACGGTGGTCGCGGCCAAGGTCGCCGAGCTCGTCGAGGGTGCCCGCGCCGAGATCGACAGGGTGCAGGCCATGGGCGGCGCCGTCCCCGCGGTCGAGGGCGGCTACATGAAGTCCGAGCTCGTCGCCTCGCACTCGCGGCGCCGTCAGCGCATCGAGCTCGGCGAGGACGTCGTCGTCGGGGTCAACGCGTTCGAGACCACCGAGCCCAACCCGCTGACCGCTGACCTCGATGCCGCCATCCAGTCGGTGGACCCCGGGGTCGAGGCCGCGGCCGTGGCCGCCGTGCGAGCCTGGCGCGACGAGCGTGACGCCGATCCCGCGCGACGAGAGCGGGCGGCATCCGCCCTCGCGAGGTTGAAGGCCGACGCAACCAGCGACGTGAACCTCATGGCCGCGACCCTGGAGTGTGCGCGCGCGGGCCTGACGACGGGGGAGTGGGCCGGCGCGCTGCGCGAGGTGTTCGGTGAGTTCCGTGCTCCGACCGGCGTCAGCGGGTCGGTCGGCGTCGGCGCCGGGTCAGCGGCGCTCACCGACGTGCGGGCCAAGGTGGCCGGCCTCAGCGAGGAGCTCGGCGAGAAGCTGCGCGTGCTCGTCGGCAAGCCCGGGCTGGACGGCCACTCCAACGGGGCCGAGCAGGTGGCGGTGCGGGCTCGTGATGCCGGGTTCGAGGTCATCTACCAAGGCATCCGGCTCACCCCTGAGCAGATCGTCGCGGCCGCCGTGGCCGAGGACGTGCACCTGGTGGGCATCTCGATCCTGTCGGGCTCGCACATGGAGCTCGTGCCCGAGGTGCTCGACCGTCTGCGCGAGGCCGGCGCCGGCGACGTGCCGGTGATCGTCGGCGGCATCATCCCCGAGGCGGATGCCGTGCGCCTGAAGGCGCTCGGTGTCGCAGAGGTGTTCACGCCCAAGGACTTCGGGCTCAACGACATCATGTCGCGGTTCGTCGACGTCATCCGCGTGTCGCGCGGGCTCGCCGCCGACGCAGCCGCGCCCGCCCACGCCTGAGGCGTGGGCGGGCCGCCACCGGGGCGGCTCGGCGGTCGCTCAGGCGGTCACGGACGACGACAGGGCCGCGGTCAGCGCGCGGGTGAACGCCGGGATGTCGTCGGGGTTGCGGCTGGTGATCAGGTTGTCGTCGACGACGACCTCCTGGTCCTGCCAGGTCGCACCCGCGTTGCGCAGGTCGGTCTGCAGGCTCGGCCACGAGGTGACCGTGCGGTCGCGCACGACGTCGGCCTCGACGAGCGTCCAGGCCGCGTGGCAGATCGCGGCAACCGGCTTGCCGGACTGCACGAACTGGCGCACGAAGGCCACGGCATCGGAGTCGGTGCGCAGGGCGTCCGGGTTGGCGACGCCGCCGGGCAGCACCAGCGCCGCGTAGTCGGCGACCTCGGCGGAGGACACGGTGAGGTCGACGTCGAAGACGTCACCCTTGTCGAGGTGGTTGTAGGCCTGCACCGTGCCTTCCTGGGTCGAGATGAGAACCGGCGTGGCGCCGGACTGCTCGACGGCCTGCCAGGGGCCGGTCAGCTCGACCTGCTCGATGCCCTCGGTGGCGACGAGGAAGGCGACCTGCTGGGTCGTGCTCGTCTGGGTGGTGCTGTTGTCGGTCGTGCTGGTCATGGTGGTGTCCTCTCGGTCCGACGTGTTGACGGCGCCGGTTGGCGCCGGTGGGACAACCGGAGCCCTCCCCACGTCATTCCCCGCTGAGCCGTGTGGCCCACGGGCGTCGACGGTGGGGGTAGCGTGCCGAGCATGGCTCTGCACTGTGCTGCGACCCTGGTGCTCGTGCCGGTCGGCACGGTGCCGGACGACGCGGCCGGTAGTGGTGCCGTGGTGGTGGGTGCGCTCGCGCCGGGGGCCGACGTCGTCGAGGAGCTGCAGGCCGTGGCCGACCTGCACCGGGGTGAACGGGTCGTGGTGCCTCTCGCCCCCGGCCACCTGACCGCCGTGCACGAGCACCTTGGCAGAGCACCCGGGCTCTGCGACGACGTGGTGGTCCTGGAGATCGGCGACGACGGCTGGGCGCTGATCCGCCCGGGGACTGACCGGTAGGGCGGGGCGTACCTCGGGTGACCTGTTGGTCGATTCAGGTACGCGGGGCGGCCGCTCACTGCGGTGGGTCGGCCCGGCATCCGCTCAGAAGAGGCGGTGCTCGCTGTTGTCGACACCCTTGAGCTCGTCGTAGTCGAGCACGACACAGCGGATGCCGCGGTCCTCGGCGAGCGTGCGCGCCTGCGGCTTGATCACCTGGGCCGCAAAGACACCGGTCACCGGAGCCAGGTGCGGGTCACGGTTCATCAGCTCGAGGTAGCGGGTCAGCTGCTCCACCCCGTCGATGTCGCCGCGCCGCTTGATCTCGATGGCGACCGTGCCGCCGCGACCGTCCTTGCACAGGATGTCGACCGGGCCGATGGGGGTCATGTACTCGCGGCGGGTGAGGGTCCAGCCCTCGCCGAGGGTGGTGATGTGCTCGGCGAGCAGCTTCTGCAGGTGCGCCTCGACGCCGTCCTTGACCAGGCCGGGATCGACACCGAGCTCGTGGGCGCTGTCGTGGTGCACCTCGTGGATCTTGACCCTCAGCCGGTCCTCCGACTTCGCGTGCTGCACGACCCAGACGGCCGTGACGCCCTCGGCGGCCTCGGTCTCGTCGGGGGTGACCTCGGCCATCGCGCACGGTGGCGACATCCAGTTCAGCGGCTTGTACGAGCCCCCGTCGGAGTGCACGAGCACCGAACCGTCGGCCTTGACGAGCAGCAACCGGGTCGCCAGCGGCAGGTGGGCGGTCAGCCGCCCGTCGTAGTCGACGCTGCACGTCGCGATCACCAGTCGCACGATCGGTCACCCTACCCATTGCCCGGGCCGCCCTGGGCAGCGCACACTTTTCCTTGAGGTGAGGCCGATGAGGGCAGCTCTGCTCCTGGGATTCCTCCTCGTGCTGCCCGGAGCATGGTTCATCGCCACCGGTGAGGGGCTTCGCTGGTTCGCCGGTGGGGAGCGCCCGCGACTGCTGCGCCCCCTGCTGGCACGACTGGACCCGTGGATCGAGCGGATGGACCGCGAGCGCCGACGGTTGCTCGGGCGTCGACCGCCGGAGCCGGTCCCACCCGTGCTCATCACCCTCGAGCTGCGACGGCTCGAGGCCGAGATCCGCAAGGTCGAGAACGGGGACGCACCGCACCAGGCAGCCCGGCTGCGGGCCGTCCTCGCGGCCTACGACCAGGTGCTGCTCCAGCTGTGTGAGCGGTTGGACGTGCCGACCGACGTCGGGATGCCGCCCCTGCCCTCCCAGGACCGGCTCGCCATCGAGGCCGAGCTGGTCGCGGCCGGTCACGACTGGTGACTCACCGGATCGGGGGTAAGGAGCGTCACGCTGCGAGGGGGTCGTGACTCCCTCGCCCCTCTGACAGGATCGCGGACATGACGCGTGACTTCTCCACTGTTGGTGTGATCGGGCTCGGGACGATGGGTGCGGGGATCGTGGAGGTGTTCGCCCGCAACGGGATCGACGTCGTCGCGGTCGAGGTCGACGGCCCGGCCATCGAGCACGGCAAGGCCGTTCTCGGGGGGAGCACCGGGCGCGCGCTGGCCCGCGGCAAGATGACGCAGGAGGAGCACGACGCGCTGCACTCGCGGGTCACGTTCACGAGCAACCTCGGGGACCTCGCCCCCTGCCAGCTCGTCGTCGAGGCCGTGCCGGAGCACCTGGACCTCAAGAAGGAACTGCTCGGCAAGGTCGACGAGGTGGTCTCCGCCGACGCGATCCTCGCGACGAACACCTCGTCCCTGCCGGTCACCGAGATCGCCGTCGCGACGAAGAACCCCAAGCGCGTCGTCGGCATGCACTTCTTCAACCCCGCCCCGGTGCAGCAGTTCGTCGAGGTCATCCGCACCGTCATCACCGCCGACGACGTCTTCGAGGACGTCAAGGCGCTCGCGGAGCGGCTGGGCAAGAAGCCGGTCGTCGTCGGCGACAAGGCCGGCTTCATCGCCAACGCGCTGCTCTTCGGCTACCTGAACCACGCCGTCTCGATGTTCGAGAGCCGCTACGCCACCCGCGAGGACCTCGACGCCGCGATGCGCTTCGGCTGCGGTTACCCGATGGGCCCGCTCGCGCTGCTCGACCTCATCGGCCTCGACACGGCATACGAGATCCTCGACACGATGTACAAGCAGGGCCGTGACCGCCTGCACGCGCCGAGCCCCATCACCAAGCAGATGGTCAGCGCAGGCATGCTCGGCCGCAAGAGCGGTCGGGGGTTCTACACGTCCGAGCAGCCCGGTTCGCCGCAGGCCGTCGCGGACG
>JAGNQK010000098.1 GCA_017989115.1 Dermatophilaceae bacterium
CTCTGCGCGGCTCTCCTTCCCTGACCCGCGGCATACTCGCCGTCATGGATCTCCGCACCGTGCTCGTGCTCAACGGCCCGAACCTCAACCTGCTCGGTGAGCGCGAGCCCGAGGTCTACGGCTCCGCCACGCTCGCGGACGTCGAGGTGCTGTGCCAGCAGGCGGCGACGGCATCCGGTCTGGTGCTCGACTTCCGCCAGAGCAACCACGAGGGCGTGCTCATCGACTGGGTGCAGGAGGGGCGGGCCGGCATCGCGGGGATCGTCATCAACGCCGCGGGGTACACGCACACCTCGGTCGCCCTGCGCGACGCACTGTCGGCCTGCCGGGTGCCCAAGGTCGAGGTGCACATCAGTGACATCCACGCCCGCGAGGCCTTCCGCCACCACAGCTATCTCGCCGCCGTGTGCGACCACCACGTGATCGGCCACGGGGTGCAGGGCTACGCCGAGGCGATCACCTGGCTCGCGGGCCAGCACCGCTGACCTCTGCGTCCGGCAGGTTGGATGCTCCACCGGCCAAGGTGCCGGACGCAGTGGCAGGCTGGGCCCAGCACCGGTGACTTCCGAGTAGGTACTAGGACGTC
Organism: Dermatophilaceae bacterium; assembly: GCA_017989115.1. Classification (GTDB taxonomy): domain Bacteria; phylum Actinomycetota; class Actinomycetes; order Actinomycetales; family Dermatophilaceae; genus Fodinibacter. Next base: position 587 of record JAGNQK010000098.1, read on the forward strand.
CTAGTATCTCGGGAGGCAACCCGAAGGGACCCCCATGGCAACGCAGCCCACCAGCCCGAAGCCCGAGCTCCACGTGCCGGTGAACCCGGTGCGCATCGTCACGGCATCCGCCCTGTTCGACGGCCACGACGCCTCGATCAACATCATGCGGCGGATCATGCAGAGCCAGGGCGCCGAGGTCATCCACCTCGGGCACAACCGCAGCGTCCAGGAGGTCGTCGACGCGGCGGTCGAGGAGGACGTGCAGGGTGTCGCGGTCAGCTCCTACCAGGGCGGGCACGTCGAGTACTTCGAGTACCTCGTCCAGCTCCTCGCCGAGGCCGGCGCCGGCCACGTGCAGGTCGTCGGTGGTGGCGGCGGCGTCATCGTCCCCGAGGAGATCGAGCGCCTGCGTGCCGCCGGGGTGACGATCTTCAGCCCGCAGGACGGCCAGCGCCTCGGCCTGCCCGGCATGGTCAGCCAGGTCATCGCCGCGTGTGACGTCGATCTGGATGCCGTGTCGCCGCCGTCGGTGCCCGCCGTCCTCACCGGCGAACGGGCTGCCGTGGCCAGGGCCATCACCGCGGCCGAGACCGGCCACCTCACCGGTGAGATGCGCGCGGAACTCGAGCGGGCGGCATCCGGCCGCCGGACCCCGGTGCTCGGCATCACCGGGACGGGCGGGTCGGGCAAGTCGAGCCTGACCGACGAGCTCGTGCGCCGCCTTCGCGTGGACCAGCAGGACAAGCTGCGCATCGCGTGCGTCGCCATCGACCCGACGCGTCGCCGCGGTGGGGGAGCGCTGCTCGGTGACCGCATCCGGATGAACTCGCTCGACGGCGACCGGGTCTACTTCCGCTCGCTCGCCACCCGCGGTGGCCGCGAGGTGCCCGAGGCGCTCGGCGACGTGCTGACGATCCTCAAGGCGTCCGGCTTCGACCTGGTCATCGTCGAGACCCCCGGCATCGGGCAGGGGGATGCCGCGATCACCTCCTTCGCGGACGTCAACCTCTACGTCATGACACCCGAGTTCGGCGCGGCCAGCCAGCTCGAGAAGATCGACATGCTCGACTTCGCCGACGTCGTCGCGATCAACAAGTTCGAGCGCCGCGGTGCGATGGACGCGCTGCGTGACGTCGGCCGCCAGATGGTGCGCAACCGGGAGGCGTTCGGCAAGAAGCCCGAGGACATGCCGGTGTTCGGCACCTCGGCCGCGACCTTCAACGACGACGGCGTCACCGCGCTCTACCAGGAGCTGCGCGACCAGCTGACGGTGCACGGGCTCGAGGTCGCCGAGGGGGCACTGCCGGCGGTGTCGGTGCGGCACTCCTCGGTGCTGCGCCAGGTGGTGCCTCCGCAGCGGGTGCACTACCTCGCCGAGATCGCCGAGACGGTGCGCCAGTTCCACGAGGACACCCAGCGGTTCGCCGAGGCCGCCCGCCGCGTGCAGCGCCTCACCGAGGTCGGGGCCGCCCTCGCCCGGGCCGGGTCCGACCGCTCGGGCGTCGACGCGCTGCTCTCCAGCGCCCAGGACGACCTGCCGCTGTCGGTGGCGCGCCAGCTCGCGGGGTGGAGCTCGGTCGTCGAGGCCTACTCGGGCGACGAGCAGGTCGTGACGATCCGCGACCGCGAGCTCCGCACCGCACTGGTCAAGGAATCGCTGTCCGGCAACCACATCCGTCGGGTGTCGCTGCCGCGCTACTCCGACGACGGCGACCTCGTCAGCTTCCTGCGCCGCGAGAACCTGCCCGGGTACTTCCCGTTCACCGCCGGGGTCTTCCCGTTCAAGCGCGACAACGAGGACCCGGCCCGCATGTTCGCCGGCGAGGGCGACCCCTTCCGCACCAACGCCCGCTTCAAGCTGCTCTCGCAGGGGCAGCCCGCGACCCGCCTGTCCACCGCGTTCGACTCGGTCACCCTCTACGGGCGCGACCCCGACCGGCGCCCCGACATCTACGGCAAGGTCGGCACCTCGGGCGTCTCGGTCGCGACCTTGGACGACATGCGCGAGCTGTATGCCGGGTTCGACCTCACGTCACCGACCACGAGCGTCTCGATGACGATCAACGGCCCGGCGCCCACCATCCTCGCCTTCTTCCTCAACACCGTGACGGACCGCGCCGTCGAGGCGTGGGCGAGCGAGAACGGACGCGAGCCGAACGAGGAGGAGGCGCACGGCATCCGCGCTCGTGCCCTGGCCACGGTGCGCGGCACGGTCCAGGCCGACATCCTCAAGGAGGACCAGGGCCAGAACACCTGCCTGTTCTCCACGGAGTTCTCGCTGCGGATGATGGCCGACATCCAGGAGTGGTTCATCGCCCACGAGGTGCGCAACTTCTACTCGGTGTCGATCAGCGGCTACCACATCGCCGAGGCCGGGGCGAACCCCATCAGCCAGCTCGCGTTCACCCTCGCCAACGGGTTCACCTACGTCGAGGCGTACCTGGCGCGCGGCATGGCGATCGACGACTTCGCGCCGAACCTGTCGTTCTTCTTCTCCAACGGGATGGACCCCGAGTACACCGTCATCGGTCGCGTCGCCCGCCGCATCTGGGCGATCGCGATGAAGGAGAAGTACGGCGCCAACGAGCGCAGCCAGAAGCTGAAGTACCACGTGCAGACCTCGGGCCGGTCGCTGCACGCCCAGGAGATGGACTTCAACGACATCCGCACCACGCTCCAGGCGCTGACGGCCATCTACGACAACGCGAACAGCCTGCACACCAACGCCTTCGACGAGGCGGTGACGACCCCGAGCGAGGAGTCGGTGCGCCGGGCGCTCGCGATCCAGATGATCATCAACCGCGAGTGGGGTCTGGCCGTCAACGAGAACCCGTTGCAGGGTTCCTTCGTCGTCGACGAGCTGACCGACCTCGTCGAGGCTGCGGTGCTCGCGGAGTTCGACCGGATCTCCGAGCGCGGAGGCGTGCTCGGCGCCATGGAGACCGGGTACCAGCGCGGGCGCATCCAGGACGAGTCGATGCTCTACGAGCACCGCAAGCACGACGGGTCGCTGCCGATCATCGGCGTCAACACCTTCATCGCCCCGGACACCGGTGAGGCACCTCGCGAGGTCGTGCTCGCCCGCGCGTCGGAGGCGGAGAAGGAGGGTCAGCTGGCCCGGGTGACGTCGTTCCGGGAGGGGCACCGCACCGAGGCGGAGGTCGCGTTGGCCCGGCTCAAGGCGTCCGCGGTGTCGGGCGAGAACGTCTTCGCCGTGCTCATGGATGCCGCTCGCGTGTGTTCGCTGCAGCAGGTCACCGAGGCGTTCTTCGAGGTCGGAGGCCAGTACCGCCGCAACGTGTGACCGGCGCGCGTCGGCCCGTAGCCAGCGGAGCCCCGGTAGGTACCTCGCCCAGAGTCCTTGCCCGCCGCAAGGGATTCCTTTCATCGGGCAAGGGCCCTGGACACGACCCCCTCCTCTCGACTGACGAGTTCGGCCCGCTGGTACTGACGGAGGACCGTGCGGGACGTGCGGATCAAGCGGCTGGAGAAATGGTCGACCGACGGGGTGAGCTTGGGTGACACACTCGTGGGATTGGAGGACGTCGTCGCGGTGCCGGTCGGTTTGCGTGGAGGGGAGGTCAACCATGACCACGAAGAGCCAGGCGACGGGCACCGGCATCGCGAGGGTGGCGCGGCTGTTCGTGCCGCTGTGCGCTGTTCCGGATTCGAAGAGAACCCTGACCGAGAGGTGTACACCACGGGGTCGGTGGCTGACTTCCAGGCGTACGCCTGCAGCTGAAGGGCTGTCGCACGTCCCCGTACCCCTCGTTGTCCACAGCCACGACACAACCGCGCGCTCGTCCTCAGGGCGACCTCGTCGCCGGGTCTTTCCCTGCCACGGTGGGCAGGGTGGTGCTCATGAAGGGGGAGGAGCACCATGGACGCCATGACCTTCGTCCTCGACGACCGCGTGTGGACCCGTGAGGAGCGTGACTCCCTGCCGCCGGACGGCAGCCGGCACGAGCTGCTCGATGGTGCCCTCGTCGTGACGCCGTCACCGGGGGTGCCTCACCAACGGATGGTGATGCGGCTCGCGCAGCTTCTGCTGGCGAACTGCCCCGCTGAGCTCGAGGTGTTCTTCGCACCCCTCGACGTCACGCTGGCCGCAGACACCGTCCTCGAGCCGGATCTCCTCGTCGTGCGTCGGTCGCAGGCGACCGGTGCCACCCTCGATGGCGTCCCGCTGCTGGCCATCGAGGTCGCCTCACCGAGCACCCGGATGGTCGACCGCAACCTCAAGCTCCCGAGGTTCGAGCGAGCCGGTTGCCCCTCGTTCTGGATCGTCGACCCGCTCCAGCCATCACTCACCGCGTGGGACCTGCGAGAAGGCCACTACGTGGAGGTTGCCCACGTCGTCGGTGAGCAGAGCTGGTCGGCGACCCTGCCGTTCCCCGTGACCATCCGACCAGCCGAGCTCATCGCCTGACACCTCGCGCTCCGCGCCCCGGCCGCGAGGAAAACCGTTCGTGGCGTGTCAGGGCGGCGACGTAGGTTGCTGACGATGTCCACCGCCACCACGAACACCCGCACACCCGTCGCCCAGCCCGCATCACCGACCCGCGCGGCCAGCAGACAGGTGGGTCTCGCGCGCCTGCGCGCATGGACCACGGGCGTGGCGCTCACGGCATCCGCGATCGGGGCGATCGGACGCACTCTGGGCACCGTCGTGGCCGGGCTGCTCGCGGCCAACCCGTCCACCAGGCTCGTCGGTCTCCTGGCGCTGTGCGTCGTCGGTGCCGCCGTCCTCGACACTGCGGGCCGCACGCTGTGGGCCTCGGTGGTCGACCGCGCGGAGGGTCGCCTGCGCGAGGATCTCGTGGATGCCGCGCTTCACCAACCGCTGTCGGCGCTCGGTGAGCAGGCGGTGGGGGAGGTGCTCGACCGGGTCGATGACGACACCCACGCCGTGGGCTCGATGCTGCGCCGCCAGGTGTGGGACGCCCTGCGCACCGTGTTCTCCGCCGTCCCCATGTGGATCGTCGCTGGTCTGACCTGGTGGCCGGCCTGGATCCTCTTCCCGGTCGCTGGGGCGGCCGCGTTCGCCATCATCCGCAGGCTGCTCCCGGCCATCGCGGAGCGGACCGTCGTCGAAGAGGCCGCCTGGACCGACCATGCCGCAGCCCTCGAGGAGGGGGTCTCCGCCCGAGACGACCTGCGCACCAGCCTGGGCCAGGCCCACGTCGTGCAGCGCCTCAGCACCCTGTCGGCAACCGTGCACCGCCGGTTCGACGAGCTGCTGGCGCTGCAGGCCCGCGCCACCCGGCGCACCGGCCTCCTGCTCTACTCGTTGCTCGCGGGCACGAGCATCGCAGGGGTGGCACTGGTCATCAGCGACGACCTGTCGGTGGCCCGCCTGGTCACCCTGTTCCTCGTCACGAGCACGTTCGTCGGGCAGATCGACCAGATGGCCCGCCACCTGCCCGAGCTGCAGACCGGCATCGGGGCCATCACGCGCCTGCGGCAGCTGCTCGAGTCGCCACCTGAGCCCGAGGGCGGTCGGCCTGTTCCTGCCGGGAACGTCGGGGTCGAGTTCCGGGACCTGCACTTCTCCTACGCCGAGGGGGACTTCGCCCTGGACGGCGTCAGCCTCGACATCCCCGCCGGCCGGACGTGCGCCCTCGTCGGGCGATCCGGGTCGGGCAAGTCCACGTTGGCCGCGCTGCTGTCGCGCGCCACCGACCCGCCCCTGGGGTCGGTCTTCCTCGGTGGCGTCGACGTGTGCGACCTCGACGTCCACGCACTGCGTTCTGCCGTCGGCGTCGTCACCCAGCGCACCGACATCCTCGCCGGGACCCTCGCCGAGAACATCGCCCTCTTCGCCGACGTGCCCACCTCGACGGTGCGCGCCGCCGTCACCGAACTCGGCCTCGACGACTGGGTCGACGGCCTGCCCGACGGCCTCGACACCACGCTCGGCCCCGGGGGCACCCCGCTCTCGGCGGGCGAGGAGCAGCTCGTCGCCTTTGCCCGGCTCCTCGTGCGCGACGTCGCCGTCGTCGTGCTCGACGAGGCCACCGCCCGGATGGACCCGGTGACCGAGAGCCTCGTCGTGATGGCCTCCGACCGCCTGCTCACCGGCCGCACCGGCATCCTCGTGGCGCACCGGCTCACCACGACGGCCCGAGCCGACCTCGTGGCGGTGCTCGACCACGGCCGGGTCGTCCAGCAGGGTCCGCGCTCCGTGCTCGCCACCACCGACGGCCCGTTCCGCCGGTTGCTCACCGCGGCAGGCACCGAGGCCGCCACCGAGGTAGGCGCCGACCCGGTACTCAAGGGGACCGCCGCGCAGGGTGGCGCGTCACGGCATCCCGGCGGCGACGTCGCGCTCGACGCCCCCGAGGCCTCGGACGCGCCCGACGCCATCGTCGGTGGCGCCCGCCGCACCGGCCCGCCGCCCGAGGCGCCCGACCCGGGTCACGGCCCGTCGTTGGCGCGAGGCGTGGTCACCGCCCTGCTCGTGCGCCCCCGATGGGGCGTCTGGCCCGCGGTGCTGTTCCTCGTCTCCGCGCTCGGTGGCGCCTTTGGTGCCGCCACCGGCCTCGTCTGGGGCCTGGTCGTCGAGCACCTGGCCGACGGCGCAGGCTGGGACACCCGTACCGTCGTGCTCCTCGCCCTGGCGACCCTGTTCATCGTCGCGTCACCGCTGCTCATGACCGCGGCCATTCGGCGCTACCCGCGCTGGTGGGTCGAGGTGCTGCTGAGGGTGCGCATGTCGATCCTGATCGGGCAGACGCGACAGCACCGGCTCGAGAGCACGCCGCCCGGTGAGGTCGTGGCCCGCGCGATGGATGCCGACCGCTACGTCCTCTACGCCGACCGCTGGGTCGACTTCCTCAACGGGCTCGCCGTCGTCGCCGTCACCGCGATCCTCGGCGGCAGTGCACTGGCCGGAGGTGTGCTGCTCGGGGTGCTCGTCGGTTCGGCCCTCGCCTCGGCCGTCGGGCGGCCCATCGCGGGGCGCTCGGCCACCGAATCCTCCGCGGCCCGGGCCACCTTCGGCCGCTCCCTGGTGTCCGTCCTCGAATCCGCGCGGACCATCAAGCTGGCCTCGGCCACCCCCGCAGCCCGCAGCCACCTGCGCCGGGTCGACAGCGGCCGGGTCGACGCGGCCGTGTTCGAGCACCGGGTGCAGGCCATCCTCGACGGCGTGCCGGTGATCATGGTGCAGATCGGGGTGGTCGCTGCCTGGGCGGCCTTCGCCTCCGGGCGCTGGAGCCTGGCCACCGCGATCCTCGTCTCGGGTGCCGTCAACGGGTTCGACTGGTTCGGCCGGGTCGCCGGAGCCGTCGTCACCGAGGCGCCGGGAACCCGGTCCTGGCAGAAGGCGACGAGCGCCCTCGCCGGGGGTGTCGACCTCGTCGCCCTCCCGCCCGGCATCGACCTCGTCGAGGGCACCGCACCCGCTGCGCCCACCCCGCAGCACGTCCCGCTGCGCGAGCTCGAGCTGCGCGATGTCGGTGCCATCCACGACGACGGCACCCGCGGCGTCGAGGGGGTCGACCTCACGGTCCGCGCCGGTGAACTCGTGCTGCTCCTCGGGCAGGTCGGGTCGGGCAAGTCGAGCCTGTTGCGCGGCCTCGCCGGCCTGATCCACCACACCGGCTCGATCACGTGGAACGGGGTCGAGGTCCACGACGCGCAGGTCTTCCTGCGGCCGGGCCAGGTGTCGTACGTCTCGCAGGTGCCGAGGGTGTTGTCCGGCTCGTTCGCCGACAACGTCGTGCTCGGTCACGGCCGCGCCCTCGA
>JAGNQK010000099.1 GCA_017989115.1 Dermatophilaceae bacterium
GCGTCCATCCGCTCCTCGTACTCCATGCCCTCGGCCTTCATCGCGCCGACCGCCTCGCCGCGGGCCTCGAACCGCTGCGCCATGAGCACCGGGCGCGGGTCGTCGAGCGTGGCCTCGATGACGCTCACGACGTCGAGGGCGTAGCCGGGGGCCTCGGGGTCGAACATCTCGAGGGTCGCGAGGGCGAACGCCGACAAGGGCTGGTTGAGCGCGAAGCCGTCGTGCAGGTCGAGCGCGACCTGGAAGGGCCCTTCGTCGTAGGGCCGTCCCTCGCCGCGGATGAACTGCTCGACCTTTCCTGCGGGCCGCTCCTCAGTGGAGTCCTCCGGCGTGTCGTCGGCCGGGCGGGGCGGCGCGGAGAGGGCTGGCGTGAGGTGGCCGGCGGCGGCGAGCAGTTCGCCGATCGGGCCGAGGTCACCTTCGTCAGCGACCACATCGGGAAGCAGACGTGAGAGCGGCTGGGGCGCAACGGCATCCGACGTCGTTGCCTCGGCCTCGGCCGGGAGCCAGTCCGTCAGGGATGAGCCGTCGTCGGGCTCGACCACCCCGGCGCGCAGGAGCGAGGTCAGCACCTGCACCGCGCGCTCGACGAGAGCGTCGCGGCGGGCGGGCTCCTCGTGGTTGTCCAGGAGCAGGGTGTTCAGCGCGGCCTGCTGGCCCTCCCACTGGTCGAGGACGTTGAGCACCATCGCGTGGTTGACCCGCATCTTGGAAACCAACGGCTCCGGCGGCGCCATGACGAGGCGTTCGTACGTGGACTCGGTGTAGGTAAGCGTGCCCTCCGGGGCCTTTTTGTGCACGACCTTGCGGCGCTTCTTCGCGTCGTCACCGGCCTTGGCCAGGGCCTTGGCGTTGAGCACGACGTGCTCAGGGGCCTGCACGACGACGTACCCGACGGAGTCGAACCCGGCTCGCCCCGCCCGGCCTGCGATCTGGTGGAACTCGCGGGCCCGCAGCACTCGCTGCTTGCGCCCGTCGTACTTGGTGAGCGAGGTGAGCAGCACCGTGCGGATCGGCACGTTGATCCCGACGCCGAGGGTGTCCGTGCCGCAGATGACCGCGAGCAGCCCGCGCTGGGCCAGGGTCTCGACGAGGCGGCGGTACTTGGGGAGCATCCCCGCGTGGTGGACGCCGATGCCGTGCAGGACGAGCCGGCGCAGCGCCTGGCCGAACCCCTTGCCGAACCGGAACCCGCCGACGGCCTCCTTGATGGCGACCTTGCGGGCCGAGGAGACGATGTCGACGCTCATCAGGGCCTGGGCCTGCTCGACCGCCGACGCCTGGGTGAACGACACGACGTAGACCGGGCCGCGATCATCACGCAGCAGCAGCTCGAGGGTCTCGTGCACGGGCGTGAGAACCCACTCGAACTCCAGCGGCACGGGGCGCTCGATCCCGGTGACCGCGATGGTCTCGCGGCCGGTGCGGCGGGTGAGGTCCTCCTCGAACGGGCGGGTGTCACCCAGCGTCGCCGACATGAGGAGGAACTGGGTGTCGGGCAGGAGCAGCAGCGGCACCTGCCACGCCCAGCCGCGGTCGGGCTCGGTGTAGAAGTGGAACTCGTCCATGACGACGAGGCCGATGTCGGCCAGTTCCCGGTCGCGCAGGGCGTGGTTGGCCAGGACCTCGGCCGTGGCGCAGATGATCGGGGCGCCCGGGTTCACCGCGGCGTCGCCGGTGAGCATACCGACCTGCTTGGCCCCGAAGATCGCGACGAGCGCGAAGAACTTCTCGCTGACCAGGGCCTTGATCGGCGCGGTGTACCAGCTGCGCTGCCCCTGCGCGAGGGCCTGTGCGTGCGCGGCGACGGCCACGAGCGACTTGCCCGAGCCGGTGGGGGTGGCGAGCACGACGTGGGCACCACCGGCGAGGGCGAGCACCGCCTCCTCCTGCGCCGGGTAGAGGGTCAGGCCCTGCTCGCCGGCCCAGTCGAGGAAGACGTCGAAGGCCGCGTCCGCCGCTGAGGTGGCACCGGCCTCCGACGTGGTGGAGGCCCGGGTCAGGCGGTCGGTGAGGGTCATCGCCCCCAGTCTCCCCCACTGAGGCCATCCACCCCTCGCACCGCTGAGGTGGACGCAGTCGAGGGGCCGGGACACGCGCGGGTTGCGGCTTCGGCACCTGCGTGTCCTGGCTCCTCGATGTGCCGGGGCCGACGGCGAGGGGATGTCCTCAGCAGGGCTGCTCGTTGTTGCTCTCCCAGGACCGGCGGACGAGCTCGGTGAGCACCTCGCGGTCGATGGCGTCGAGCCGCTTGACGTAGAGGCAGCCCTTGCCGGTCGTGTGCGGCCCGAGCCGCTCGAGCAGGTCGGAGTTGCTGTCGTAGTAGGTCAGGCCGTACAGCGTCAGGGCGGCCTTGCGCGGCGCGAGCCCGACCGCGAACCACTCGTGCTCCTTGCCGTCGGCGGTGCGGTAGGGCTGCCGGCCGAAGCCGATCATCGTCGGCCCCCACATCCGCGGCTCGGCCCCGGTCACCTCGCGCATGAGGTCGAGCGCCTCGAGCGCGTCGGCCCGACGGCGCTCGTCGGGGACGGCATCGAGGTAGGCCGTGACGTCGGCATCCGTCGGCCGGGTCTTGCGATCACTCGTGTCCGCTGCCACCGTGGCCTCCTCGTCGTGGGTCTCCACCCTAGGCACGGCCGGGGTGATCGGGAAGACACCCTCGGCGGCTGGTGTGCCGGCTCGGCCGCTGGGACATTGGGGGTGGAAGGCAAGGGATTCGCGATGGTGGACATACAGCTGACCGACATCCCCTCCGAGACCGTGGCCCTGGTGCGCCGCGTCGTCCCGATGGGGGATCTGACCACGTTCTTCGGCGAGGCGTTCGAGCGGGTCGCCGGGGCCGTTCCCGAAGCGGGTGGCGCCATCGCCGGCCCGCCCTTCGGGTGGTACCACGGGATGCCGGGCGAGACGGTCGACGTGGCGGCCGGCTTCCCGGTGGTCGGGGACGTGCACACGCCCGACGGCGGTGTCGTCGTGACCGAACGGCCGGGCGGCCGGGCCGTGGTGGCGGTCCACGTCGGCCCCTACGACGCGATGGCCGTCACGTACGCGGAGGTGCAGGGCTGGATGGCCGGGCGAGAGCTCACGCCGCGCGCGGACATGTGGGAGGAGTACCTCAGCGAGCCGACCGGCGACCCGGCAGGGTGGCGGACCCGGATCGTGTGGCCCGTCAACTGAACTGACCCGGCGCCGGCACCAGGGAGATCGGATGCCGTGCACCCCACCCCCCGGCAGGCACGTCACCGGCGGCGGGGCTGCTCCGTGGCACCGACGTGCTCGGTCAGCCAGTCGACGAGGGGACGGACGGCCGCCAGTCCTCGCGCACGCGCTCGACCACGTCAGGGGTCGACAGCCACGTCGGCGCCCCGTGCACCCGCTTCGCCACCAGGCTCTTGAACCGCATCAGCGGCAGCCGCGGGTGGTCGGCTGCGACGCCGCGTGGTCGCGTCGCCACCCGGTCGCCGTCGAGCTCGAAGCCGTGGTCGACGAGCGCGTCGGTGAGCCGCTGCAGTTCCTGTCCCGACCGAGGTGCGTCGACCGCGGCCCGCAGGTGGGCCACCTCGTCGGTGCCCGTGGGGTAGAAGCCGCCGCCGGTCAGCAGCCCGTCGGCACCGACCTGCACGTAGTAGCCCATGCCCTGCACGGTACTCGCCAGGGCTCCCTGGTGGTCCTTGTACGGCGACTTGTCCGCACTGAACCGCACGTCCCGGTGGGGCCGGAAGACGTGGGCCGGGCCGAACTCGTCCTCGAGGGCCGTGAGCAGCACCGCGAGCGGAGCCCGCACGGACCCGTCGTACCGGGCCCTGTTCGCCTGCCACCACTCCCGGCTGTTCTCGACGGCGAGGTCCTCGTAGAAGTCGAGGGCGTCGACCGGGATGCCGGCCCAGCCCTCAGGGATGCCGCTCACGTCGGGGATGCCGTTCACGCGCCAACCCTGCCACGGGGACTGGGGGGTATCAGGGCGACCGCGGGGCGCTCCTCACCGGCATGACCCACACACCCCGCCTCCGTCCTGCCCTCGTCGTCCTGACCGCGGGCGCGCTCTTCGCCTCCACGGGTGCTGCCGTGCGGGCGGCATCCGACGAGCCCGAGATCCAGACCATGAAGCTGCAGCTCACCGGTGGCCACCACACCGCCGCGGCGCTCGCCCGCGACACCGACGGCGACGGGTGGACCGACTGGGTCGAGCGGCTGAACGGCACCGACCCCAAGGACCCCGCAAGCCACCCGCTGGCCAGTCACGTCGAGATCGTCGGCACCACGGCCTACGTGCAGTCGCGCGACGTCCCCGACCACCTCGTCGTCATCGACCTGGCGCTGCCCGAGGGGACGACCTCGACCGCCGACCTCATGTCCGTCGTCGGCGACCTCGTCGGGCTCTCGCCCACGGGGAAGATCCGCGAGCAGCTGACCGCAGGGCTGGCCGACCTCGGCTCGGGGCGCCTCGAGGAGATCATCAAGCTCGCTGACGAGGCGCACGCCAGCGTGGCAGACGGCGCCTTCCCCGGGCGAACCAACGGCATGGACATCTCACTCATCAGTGCCGGCCCGAGCGACTGGGAGACGTGGAAGAAGGTCATGGAGGCGGTGACCTTCGTCCAGAACAACGACATCGGCGTGGGGACGACGACCGACGGCGACCCGTACATCACGGTGCACAACGGGGACGGGTCGCAGACCCACGTCTTCGGTGGCGACGGGGTCACCAGCACGCTCATCAACGAGTACACCCTCGATGACGGGACGACGGTCCAGCACTGGGAGACCATCCAGGGCGGGGTCGTCGTCGGTTACGGGAAGAAGGTGACCAAGGCCGACGGCAGCCAGGAGTACTGGGAGTACGACAAGGACGGCAAGCCGACGGGCCACGGCACGGCGCAGACGCCCCCGAAGTCCCAGGCCCCAGCGCCCACGGCCACGGCGGGCGGGGCACCGGCCCCGAGCAGCCAGCCGAGCTCAGAACCCCAGCCGAGCACGACGGCGTCGAGCGACCCGGCCCCCTCGGCGACGAGCAGCGGGGAGTACGTCAACCCCGACGCGGACCCGCTGCTGCTGCCCACCCGGGGTGAGATCGAGAAGCGGATCGCCTTCCTCTCCGGGGTGCGGGTGCGCATCGTCCAGGACGGGCCGCAGAGCCCCGAGGCGCCGATCGTCGACGAGCCCGGGGTCGCCGACCCGGCCGACCCGGAGTGCGAGCACCAGATGTGCCCGATGTTCGTCGTCGTGTCCTCACCCGACCTGTCCGACGTCAACGGGGGCGACCCGATCAACCCCGACCACGCGCCCTGGGTTCCGGGGCAGGGGTTCTACGGCTCGTCCGACGGCTCCGGCGACGCGGGCTTCGGAGAGGGCGCGGTGGGCTGGGACGACCCTCGGTGACACCACCCCACCCGGTGGCTGCCGGCATCACACCGGTGGATGCCGGGCGGCTGGGTCTCGCCCCTGTCTTGCCTCGAGCATTCACGCTCCGTTCGCCGATGAGCTGGTCCGTTCGGTAGCCACGCCCTCCCGGCGGTGCTACGTTCGCGACGAATCTCGTGCGGGTCGAGGTGTCGCGTCAGCGGCAGGCCCCCCGCTGGACCTTTGGAGGTCGCATGGCTCGCTCGACCCTTGCCCGGCTCGTCGCGAAGGTGGCCGTCGGCGCCCTCGCCGTGGTGACCCCGGTGGCGCTCGCCCCGACCGCGGCCCAGGCCGCGGCCACCGACCTGTTCTTCTCCGAGTACATGGAGGGGACGAGCCTCAACAAGGCCATCGAGATCTACAACGGTACCGGGTCGCCCGTCGACCTCACCGCCGGCGGGTACCGGCTGGAGCTGTACAGCAACGGGTCCACGACGTTGAGCCAGTCGGTCGTGCTGTCGGGCACCCTGACCGCGGGCGAGGTGTTCGTCGTGGCGCACGGCGATGCCAACGCGTCGATCCTGGCGGTGACGGACCTGGTCAGCTCGGCCGTCGCCAACTGGAACGGCGACGACGCCGTCGTGCTCCGCAAGGGCGGGGTCGGTGGCGCGATCGTCGACGCGTTCGGGCAGGTCGGCACCGACCCCGGCACCGCGTGGGGGGCGGGCGCCACGAGCACCGTCAACAACACCCTTCGCCGCAAGGCCGCCATCGAGGCCGGAGACCCCGACGGCTCCAACGCCTTCGACCCGTCGATCCAGTGGGACGGCTTCGCCACCGACACCGTGACCCACCTCGGCGCCCACCCCGGGATTCCCGTCGACCCGGCTCCGTCGGTCACCGGGACGGTCCCGGCCAACGGCGGCACGTCCGCCGCCGACGTCAGCCCGTCGGTCACGTTCAGCGAGCCGGTCTCCCTCGCTCCGGGCGCGATCACGCTCGGCTGCACGATCAGCGGCCCGGCGGCGGTCGACGTCACGGGTGGGCCGACGACGTTCGCCGCCGACCCGGCATCCGCGCTCGTCGACGGCGACGTGTGCACCCTGACGGTCGTCGCGAGCGGCGTCTCGAACGCCGACACCAACGACCCGCCGGACAACCCCGCCGCTGACTACACCCTCTCCTTCACCGTTGCCGACCTGTGCTCGCCGGCGGCCGTGACGAGGATCCCGGCGATCCAGGGCTCTGGCGCGACTGCCGCGATCACCGGTTCGGTGACCACCCGCGGCGTCGTCGTCGCTGACCACGAGGGCCCGTCCCCGGCGCTGCGCGGCCTCTACATCCAGGACGCCACCGGCGACGGGGACCCGGCCACCTCGGACGGCATCTTCGTCTTCAACGGCAACCTCGACTCGGCGAAGCTCGGCGACGTCGTCGTCGTCTCCGGCACGGCGGCGGAGTTCCAGGGCCAGACCCAGATCAGCAACGCCACCGTCGCCGTCTGCGGTACCGGGTCGGTCGACCCGACCCCGGTCACCCTGCCGATGGCCAGTGCCACCGACTTCGAGAAGTACGAGGGCATGCTCGTGACGATGCCCCAGGCGCTGTACGTCACCGAGCACTTCCAGCTCGGCCGGTTCGGCCAGGTGGTCGTCTCCAGCGGCGGTCGCCTCCAGCAGCCGACGAACGTCGTGGCCCCTGGCGCCGACGCACTCGCCCTCCAGGCCGCGAACAACCTCAACCGCCTCATCGTCGACGACGCCTTGCAGAACCAGAACGCAGACCCCATCGTCTTCGGCCGCGGCGGCAACCCGCTGTCCGCGACGAACACGCTGCGTGGCGGCGACACCCTCACCGGTGCCGTCGGCGTCATGACGTACACGTGGGCGGGCAACAACGCAAGCGGCAACGCCTACCGGCTGCGTCCGACCAACGCCCTCTGCGGATACTACGACTTCGCCCCGGCCAACCCGCGCCGCGAGGCACCGGGGGAGGTGGGTGGTGACGTGCGGGCCGCCGCGATGAACCTGCTCAACTACTTCAACACCTTCGACGGCCGGCCGGACACGGGACCCACCGCCGTCGACAACTGCACCCTCGGCGTGGGCGGCAACCCCACCGATTGCCGCGGCGCGGACGACCAGGCCGAGTTCGACCGGCAGTGGCCCAAGACCGTGGCGGCGATCCTCGCGGTCGACGCCGACGTCCTCGGCGTCAACGAGATCGAGAACGACGGCTACGGCAGCGACAGCTCGCTGAGGCACCTCGTCGACCGGATCAACGCCGAGACCGGCGATGACACCTACGCCTACATCGACGCCGACAGCAACACCGGCCAGACCAACGCGCTGGGCACCGACGCGATCAAGGTCGGCATGCTCTACAAGCCGGCAACCGTCACGCCCATCGGCCAGACGGCGGTCCTCAACACCACCGAGTTCGTCGGTGGCGGCGACACGGCCCCCCGCAGCCGGCCCTCGCTCGCGCAGGCCTTCCGGGTCAACGCGACCGGTGGCTCGTTCGTCGCGGACGTCAACCACCTGAAGTCCAAGGGCTCGGCCTGCACGGTGCCGGATGCCCTGGACGGCCAGGGCAACTGCAACGCCTCCCGCACGGTCTCGGCGCAGGCCTTGGCCACGTGGCTGGACACCGACCCGACCGGCACGGGCGAGAAGGACGTGCTCATCCTCGGTGACCTCAACTCCTACGCCATGGAGGACCCGATCACGGTCCTGAAGAACGCCGGCTACACCAACCTCGTGAGCAGCTTCCTCGGTGAGGACGCCTACTCCTACGTCTTCGACGGCCAGTGGGGCTACCTCGACCACGCCCTCGGTTCGGCCGACCTGTTCGGCAAGAACCAGGTCGCCGGTG
>JAGNQK010000100.1 GCA_017989115.1 Dermatophilaceae bacterium
GGTGGTCCTCGGTGGCGGCCTTGACGTAGGTGCCGATGCCGCCGTTCCACAGCAGGTCGACCGGGGCGAGCAGGATCGCGTGGATCAGCTCGGCCGGGGTCATCGTCGAGGTGCCCTTGGGCAGGCCCAGGGCGGCCACCATCTCGGGCGTGATGTCGATCGACTTCAGCGAGCGGGGGAAGACCCCTCCCCCGGCCGAGATGAGCGACCGGTCGTAGTCGTCCCACGAGGACCGGGGCAGGTTGAACAGTCGCTGCCGCTCGGTGAACGACGCGGCCGCCACCGGATCGGGGTCGATGAACACGTGCCGGTGGTCGAACGCCGCGACGAGCCGGATGTGCTCGGAGAGCAGCATGCCGTTGCCGAAGACGTCACCGCTCATGTCACCGACGCCCACGACCGTGAAGTCCTGGCTCTGGGTATCGACGCCCATCTCGCGGAAGTGGCGCTTGACCGACTCCCACGCACCGCGGGCCGTGATGCCCATCCCCTTGTGGTCGTAGCCGGCCGACCCACCGGAGGCGAACGCGTCGTCGAGCCAGAAGCCGTACGACTGCGCGACCCCGTTGGCGATGTCGGAGAAGCTCGCCGTGCCCTTGTCCGCGGCGACGACGAGGTAGGGGTCGTCGCCGTCGTGGCGCACCACGCGCTCGGGCGGCACGATCGCACCGCCGGACACCCGGTTGTCGGTGACGTCGAGCAGGCCGGAGATGAACAGGCGGTAGGCGGCCTTGCCCTCCTCGAGCCAGGCCTCGCGGTCCACGGCCGGGTCGGGGAGGTTCTTGGCGTAGAACCCGCCCTTGGAGCCGGTCGGCACGATGACGGCATTCTTGACCATCTGCGCCTTGACCAGGCCGAGGACCTCGGTGCGGAAGTCCTCGCGCCGGTCGCTCCAGCGCAGTCCGCCGCGCGCGACCGGGCCGAAGCGCAGGTGCACGCCCTCGACCCGGGGGCTGTAGACCCAGATCTCGAACTGCGGGCGCGGGGCCGGCAGGTCGGGCACCGCCTTGGGGTTGAGCTTCAGCGAGACGTACGGCTTGTGCTCGGCGTCGCCGTCACCGGCCTGATAGAAGTTCGTGCGCAGGCCGGCCAGGATCACCCCGAGGAACGCGCGGATGATCCGGTCGTGGTCCAGCGAGGACACCTCGTCGAGGGCGTCGCGCACCCGGGCCGCGGCCGCGGCCTCCGCGCTCTGCGCGCTGGAACCGTCGCCGTCAGCGGATGCCGCGTGGCCGGCATCCGACCTCGTCCCACCGTCGTGGCGGTCGGGGTCGAAACGGGCCTCCCACAGGTCGACGAGGTCACGGGCGATGTCCGGGTGGGAGACGAGGGCGTCCTCGAGGTAGTCCTGCGAGTACGTGGCGCGCGTCTGGCGCAGGTACTTCGCGACCGTGCGCAGGATGACGACCTGGCGCCACGTCAGCTGGGCGGCGAGGACGAGCCGGTTGAAGCCGTCGGACTCGGCGCGGCCGTCCCACACCGCGGCGACCGCTCCCTCGAAGAGGTGGCGCAACTGGTCGTGCGTGCACTCCTCCCAGATGGCCGCATCGGGCACCCGCAGGCCGAAGTCGTAGACGTGCAGGCGCACCCCGTCGGCCCGCGAGATCTCGAACGGGTTCTCGTCGACGACCTCGACACCCATGTGGGTGAAGATCGGCAGGACATCGGTCAGCGAGAGCGGGTCGACCCGGAAGAGCTTGAAGCGTCGGATGGTGTCGGGCGCGTCCGACGGCCGGTAGAGGGCGACGCTGGTGCCGATGCCCTCACCGAGCCGGTCGAGGTGGGCGAGGTCGGCCACGCCCTGACGCACCGTGAAGGTCTCCTCGTAGGCGGTCGGGAACGCCCGACCGAAACGGTCGAGCAGCCGGTCGCCCTCCTCCTCGCCGTGCTCCGCGCGCAGCGCGTCACCGAGGCGGTCGGTCCACGTGCGGCTGACCTCGACGAGGCGCTGCTCGAGGAGGTCCTGCTCGGCGCGGTCGAGACGGCGGATCCGCTTGCCACGCTCGACGCGCACGACGAACTGCAACCGGGACAGGGCCGACTCGCTGACGCGCGCGGAGAACTCGACGGACTCCCCGCCGAAGGTGTCCTTGAGCAGGTCGGCCATCTTCATGCGAACGGCCGTGTTGTAGCGGTCACGCGGGATGTAGACCAGGCACGAGACGAAGCGGCCGAAGTCGTCCTCGCGGATGAACAGCTTGGTGCGGCGCCGCTCCTGCAGCTGGGTGACGGCCATCGTCGTCTCGTAGAGCTGCTCGACGCTGGCCTGGATCAGCTCGTCGCGCGGGTAGCTCTCGAGGACACCGAGGAGGTCCTTGCCGGTGTGGCTGTCGTGGGCCACGCCGGAGCGGTCGAGCACGCCCTGCACCTTCTCGGCGACGAGCGGCACCCGCAGCACCGACTCGGTGTAGGCCGTGGATGCGTAGAGGCCGAGGAAGCGGCGCTCGCCGACCACGGTGCCGTCGTCGGTGTAGGCCTTGACCCCGACGTAGTCGAGGTGGGCCACGCGGTGCACGGTGGAGCGCGAGTTGGCCTTGGTCAGCACGAGGATGTTGGCCTCGTGGGCCTTGGCCGACGCCTCGGCGCTCAGGACCTCCGGTGCCTTGCCCAGCGGCGGGTCGGAGCGCAGCAGGCCCAGGCCCGAACCGGTCACGGGTTCGATGACCTCGCCGGCCTCGGTCTGGCGCAGGGTGTAGTCGCGGTAACCCAGGAAGGTGAAGTGGTTGTCGGCCATCCAGCGCAGGAACCTGATCGCGAGCTCGGTCTCGTCGGCGTCGATGCCCTCGGGCGGGGCGCCCTCGAGCTCGGCGGCGACGACGAGGGCCTTGGTGCGCATCTTCGGCCAGTCCTCGACGGCCTGGCGAACGTCCTCGAGGACGTGGCGCACGGTGCGCTCGAGCTCGGCCCGTCGCCCCTCGTCGCTCTCGCGGTCGACGGCGAGCAGCATCCACGACTCGGCGACCTCGCCGACAGCACCCTTGGCGACCTTGCCGGTGGCGTCGCGGTCCAGCACCGCCTCGAGGCGGCCGACGGCGTCGCGGCTCACGATGAGCTGCGGGTGGACGATGAGGTGGATGTCGATGCCCGCGCCGACGAGGGCGCCGGTGACGGAATCGACCAGGAAGGGCATGTCGTCGGTGACGATCTGGATGACGGTTCGGGCGTTGGACCAGCCGTCGACCTCGGTCGTCGGGTTGTAGACCCGCACGTTCGCCACGCCGGGATGCCGGTCGCGCGCCAGGGCGAGGTGGCTGGCCGCCGCACCGGCATAGATGTCGGGGGTGCGCGACGTGAGCTCGTCGAGGGGCACGTAGCAGAAGTAGCGCGTGACGAATTCGGCTCCCCCGCCGTCCGGTACCGCCTCCTCGAACGCTTCAGCGATCGGGGCGAGGACGTCCTCGCGGGTACGGGCCTGGGCGCTCGACATGGTGCGGTGGCACTCCTTGGTCACGACTCACCGGGTGCGGTGGGACACGCCATCGTGTCCTGCGCCGAGCCTATCCACTTCGGGCCGCCGTGCCGACCCGACACCGCACCCAACCTGTCTCAGACTCGAGACCGCGCGGCAGGTGAATGTGGTTGCTACGATTGCTACAGGAGGTCCACCATGAAGACCATTGCCCACCGAGAGCTGCGCAACAACAGCAGTGCCGTCCTTGCCCGGGTGGCCGCGGGCGAGTCCATCGCCGTCACCAATCACGGCGAGGTCGCCGCGGTCCTCGTGCCTCCCGCGGCCAGTGCCCTGGAGCGAGTGCTGCAGGCCCAAGCCGCTCGGCTCCCCCGGTCCGGGATCAAGTTCAGCGCCATCGACCGCGTCCACGGTGCGTCGACGGTCGAGATCCTGGATGACCTGCGCGGCGACCGGTGATCCACTACGTCGACACCTCCGCTGCCCTGAAACTCCTCGTCGAGGAGGCGGAGTCCGGCGAACTCGCAGCGGTGCTCGACGCGGCCGCTCACGCCGGTGACCGCCTCGTGGCCTCGATGCTGCTGTTCACCGAACTGCATTGTGCCGCTCGACGACGCGGCACCGGCATCCCCATCTCGTCGGCGACGACCGTGCTCGACGGGCTGCTGCTGGTCGACGTCGAGCGCAGTGACCTCGTGGCGGCAGCGACCTCGGAGTGGGGATTGCGCAGCGCCGATTCCATCCACCTCGCCACGGCCCTGCGCATCGAGGCCGACACCATGGTCACCTACGACGCCGAGCTGCAGGCAGCGGCCGCGCGCACCGGGTTGACCGTGGTCGCGCCCGAGTCGAGGTGACGACGCGCGCGACACCGTGCGGCTGCGATTCGACTCAGCGCAGCAGCGGGCCCGGGGTCAGTTGCCGATCCGCCCAGCGATGATGCTCGTGACGATCACCGAGGTGATGGTCACCGTCGAGAACCCGGCGACGATCATCTTCGGCAGGATCGAGTTCTCGATGGCTGCGACCTCTTCGGGGGTCTCGCCCGCGCCCTTGGCTGCTTCCTGCGACAGGATCATCGTGCCCGGGAAGCCGTAGAGCGAGGTGAGCCCGATGGCCACTGACATGGGGATGCTGTAGCCCACCAGCTTGCCGACCAGGGCGGAGAACCCAACGATGCCGGCGACACCGAAGACGAACGCCAGGAACAGCGGGAACGCCAACGCCTTAACGTCAGCCGGCTCGACCGTGGCCAGCGGGCCGAACACGAGGATCATGATGGCGAGCATCATCAGCCCGAACGCGTCGATGCCGGCGAGCACCGAGGGCTTGAACACCTTGAACGCCCGCAGTGCGATCCCGAAGATCAGCGCGACGACGAACGTGTTGAGGACGCCGTCGGTGAGGTTGTTGATCCCGAGGGCCGCGAGCACGACGAGACCGACGACGAAGAGCGTGCCCGGGGTGTTCTGGAACGCAGCCGGCAGCAAGGACGCGGATGCCGCCTGCTCATCGGGCGCCGCGGGCGCCTCGAGGTTGCCGGCGCGGTACTCATCGCGCAGGCGGGCCGCCTCCTTGCGCAGGATGAGCGACGTGAGCGGGAACCCGACCAGCCCCTGAAGAGCCGCGATGAGCACGGGGAAGACGGCGATGCTCGTCAGCGCCACACCCAGCGCGGCCTCCTGGACGATGATCACCGAGATCGTTCCGCCGCTCAGGGCGCCGGTGCCGGCCACGACGAAGTCGAGCGCCTGGGCGTAGCCGTCCTCGGCCGCCCCGGAGATCCGGCCGCCGAAGATCAGGCCAGCCACCCAGAGGGCAATCCCGATGCCGATGACGGTGGAGAACCCGATGAGGAAGGTCTTCCACTGCTTCTTGAAATCATCGAGGCTGATGACGGTGCCGAGGTGGACGATGATGAAGCCGACGACGACCCCCGCGAGCGCGAGCAACGACGAGCTCGCGAGCAGGTCCTCGGGGAAGATCCCGGACAGGAACCCTACGAGGAAGATCAGCGAGGCCACGAACAGCGAGGACAGCAAGGACTTGGTCTTGCGGGCGACGAACTCGCTGACCGTCCACACCGCCATGACGACCACGAAGGCGACGATCGGGTTCATGCCAACCTCCAGCTTGAGTTGTGAGTTGTCATCCAACCACGGCGCAGCAGGCCACCCGGGCTGCTTGGTGGAACCCGCCGCGGCGCGTCGTCACAGATACCCACTGACGGATATCAGAAGGACCAGACGACGGGCACCCACAGCACGGCAACCGCGAGGAAGAGCAGGAGAAGCGGCAGCCCGAGCTTCCAGTAGTCACTGAAGCGGTACCCACCCGGCTCGAGGATCATCGTGTTGGCCGGAGTGGCCACCGGGGTGAGGAAGGACGCCGCGCCGGAGATGCTCAGCGCCATGAGGAACGGCAGTGGCGAGGCACCGAGGTCGAGGGCGACGACGGAGGCGATGGGCGCCATGATCAGCACCGTCGCGGTGTTGCTGATCAGCTGGCCGAGGACCATCGTCAGCACGCACAGCGCCAGCAGGGCCAACCGCGGCGAGGCCGAACCGACGACGTCGAGCAGTCGGCTGGCGATGAGATCAGCGGTGCCGGTGGTGACGAATGCGGTCGACAGCGGGATCATGCCGCCGACGAGGACCACCGTCGTCCACGAGACCGAGCGGTAGGCCTGGGCCGAGGTCACCACTCCCGTCAGGACGGCGGCGCACGCGGCGAACAGGCCCGCGATCGCGGCGGGAACGATCCCCGTCGCGAGCAGCACGACCATGCCGATGAGGATCGCGATGGCGCGCTTGGCTCCTCGACCGAGCGGCACGCCGCGGCGCAGGCGCGCCGGGTCGTCGACGACGAGCACCTCGTCGCTGCCGAAGGTGTGCTCCTGCAACTTCTCCCAGGTCCCGCTGAGCAGGAGGGTGTCGCCCGCCCGCAGGGTGTCGTCGGTGCCCTTGAGGTCGTCGCCGGCTCGCTGGACCGCGAGCACGACGAGGTCGCCACTCGGGGTGGCCATCCCGGTGAACAGGTGCTGGCCGATGAGCGGCGACCTGGGCGCGATCACGACCTCGGTCACTCCACGCCCGGAGCCCACGAGGACACCGTCTGGCAGCTCGTAGTGCTCGCGCAGCGCGTCGGTGAGGTCCCCCAGGTCCTGCGGCAGCGTGGCCGGCATCCGGTCGGGCAGCAGTCGCCGGCCGAAGAACACGATGATGAGCAGCACCCCCGCGAGCAACGGGATGCCGGCGAGGGCGAACTCGAAGAACGCGAAGGGACGCGCACCGGCATCTTCCGCGGCATTGCTGACGATGATGTTGACCGGGGTGCCGGTGAGCGCGAGCAGCGAGCCGGCATGGGCGGAAAAGGCAAGCGGCATGAGCATCTGGGAGGGTGGCAGGCCGGCCCTGGTCGCCACCACGACGACGACGGGGATGAGCGCCGCGACGGCGCCGTTGACGCTGATCAGGGCGGTGAGGACCGCCACGAGGAGACAGACGACCACGAGCAGGCTCGAGCGGCTCTCACCACCGCGGGCCAGCAGTTGCTGCCCGGCCCACGCGGTGACACCGGTGGAGTCCAACGCCTCACCGACGACGAAGAGCGTCGCGATGAAGATGACCGTCGGGTCGCCGAAGCCCGCGAGCGCGTCGTTGAGGTCGAGAATCCCGGTCAGCCACAGCGAGACCGAGACCCCGATGGCGACGACGCCGAGAGGGACGCGGTTCGACATGAACGCCACGACTGCGATGACGAGAATGAGCAACGTCATCGCGACTGGACTCATGCGCGGAGCCTAACCCTGTGATCTACCCCGTGTGCAACGACGCCGGATGCCGGGTCAGGTCGCCGCGCTAGGGTCCAGACACGTCGACCTCGAGGAGTCCTTCGCATGTGCCCGAACCCGAACCTGCCCGTCCCCGACGACTTCACCCCGGTGCCGTCGACGCGTGCGACCACGCACGTCAGCGCGGTCGAGTCCATCGACGCCTCGACGGTCGACGTCCTCGCCGTGGTCGTGCCGGCCGAGGGTGAGCTGCCGAGTGAGCTCGGCGACCTCGACCGCGACGCGTTGGCCGCTGCCGGATTCGACGGCAAGCCCGGGTCGACGTTCTGCCTCCCTCGCGCAGGCGCCCCCGCCCTCCTCGTCGTCGGTGCTCCCGCGGCCGGTGAGCTCGACGCCAACGCCCTGCGCGACGCCGCGGCAACAGCCGCGCGCACCAGCGCCAAGCTGGGCGCTCGCCTCGGCATCCGGGTGCCCGCGAGCAGTGTCGACGCGGCCCAGGCCGGCCAGGTCCTCACCGAGGGTGCCCTGCTGGCGCGCTACCGCTACACCGCACTGAAGGCCGAGCACCCGGAGAAGCCCCTGTCGGCCCTGGTGATCAACGTGACGGGCGCCGACGGCGGCGCGGTCGCCGACGGCATCCGCACCGGTGTCGTCACGTCGCGCGCGAGCGCCGTCGCCCGCGACCTCGCGAACAGCCCGCCTGCGCACCTGACGGCCGTGGCCCTGGCCGATGTCGCGACGACGCTCGGCGACGCCCACGGCTTCACCGTCGAGGCCTTCGACCGCGAGCAGCTCATCGA
>JAGNQK010000101.1 GCA_017989115.1 Dermatophilaceae bacterium
AGTAGCGGCGGAACTGCTTCTCCATGACGCCGTAGGTGAAGCGAGCCTTCTGCTTCTCCTGCAGCTGGGTGAGGTATTCCTTCTCCTGGATCCGGCGACGGCCGTGCTGGCCGGGCGGGAAGGGACGCAGGTCGAAGTTCTTGTCGCCGCCGACGAGGTCGGTCTTGAGCCGGCGCGACTTCTTGGTGATGGGTCCGGTGTAACGGGCCATGTCTCTCTCTTACCTTTCGCGAAGTCTCGTGGCGCTCAGACGCGGCGGCGCTTGGGCGGGCGAACACCGTTGTGCGGGCTCGGGGTGACGTCCTGGATCGAACCGACCTCGAGGCCGGCAGCGGTCAGGGAACGGATGGCGGTCTCACGACCGGAACCCGGGCCCTTGACGAAGACGTCCACCTTGCGCATGCCGTGCTCCATGGCGCGGCGTGCGGCAGCCTCGGCCGCGGTCTGCGCGGCATACGGCGTGGACTTGCGGGACCCCTTGAAGCCCACCTGGCCGGCAGAGGCCCAGGCGATGACGGCCCCGGTGGGGTCGGTGATCGAGATGATCGTGTTGTTGAACGTGCTCTTGATGTGGGCCTGGCCCACTGCGACGTTCTTCTTCTCCTTGCGGCGCACCTTCTTGGCGCCCGCCGTACGGCCCTTGGGAGGCATGTGATCTCTTTCCTACGAAGTCTTCGGGTTTGGCGCGAGCGCAGCGAGCTCGGCGCAGTACCGGGGGATTCCGGGGGCGGAGCCCCCGGAGGTCACTTACCGGCCTTCTTCTTGCCGGCCACGGTGCGCTTGGGGCCCTTGCGGGTACGCGCGTTGGTCTTGGTGCGCTGGCCGCGAACGGGCAGCCCACGACGGTGACGCAGGCCCTCGTAGGACCCGATCTCCACCTTGCGGCGGATGTCCGACTGCACCTCACGGCGCAGGTCACCTTCGACCTTGAGGTTGTCGTCGATCCAGTCGCGCAGCTTGACGAGCTCCTCGTCAACGAGGTCCTTCACGCGGGTGTTCGGGTTGACCCCGGTGGCCGCGAGAGCCTTCTGCGCGCTGGTCCGACCAACTCCGAAGATGTAGGTCAGTGCGACCTCGACGCGCTTCTCGCGCGGGAGGTCCACTCCAACTAGACGTGCCATCTGAGGATGGTTTCCTTTTCTGGGTGTCCGGAGGTCTGGCACAGCCACCGGTCCGGCCCATCCTGGTCCGGTCCTCGGCCTCCGGGCCGAGGGTGACATCCCGTGCCCACCTGCGCCTTCCAGGTGACCCAGCGGGGGTCGGGTGCTGCGTGCTTCATCGTGGTGCGTGTGCTCGAAGTCCGGGGACTCGTGCGGCCTCTGCTGAGGCGGTGATGCTGAGGACCAGGGTGACGTGCGTCAGCCCTGGCGCTGCTTGTGGCGCAGGTTCTCGCAGATCACCATGACCCGGCCGTTGCGGCGGATCACCTTGCACTTGTCACAGATCTTCTTGACGCTCGGCTGAACCTTCATGTCGCCTTTGCTGTCTTGTCGAGGTGTGGATTTAGCGGTAGCGGAAGACGATGCGGCCGCGGGTCAGGTCGTAGGGGCTGAGCTCCACCACCACGCGGTCCTCGGGGAGGATCCGGATGTAGTGCTGGCGCATCTTCCCTGAGATGTGCGCGAGAACCTTGTGACCGTTCGTGAGCTCAACCCGAAACGATGCGTTCGGAAGTGCTTCGACGATCGTTCCCTCGATCTCGATGACGCCGTCCTTCTTGGCCATACCCTCTCAATCCGCCGTTGGGCGACTCTTTCGTGGTGTCGAACCGCCCATGGAAATCGGCCTCGTGCTGCTCTCGCAGGCTTGCACCCATGCTCGAACGCACACGTGACCGACGCTCAAGACTACGGGAAAGGCACCCTCACCACGAAATCGCCCGGATGCCGCTCGCTCTCGCCTCCCAGCGCGGGGCCCGCTGGTGGTCAGCCAACCTGCACGTCCTCATCGACGAGGAGCGGCATGCCCGGTTGACGGAGGAGTCCAAGCGCACCGGACGCTCCGTCGGCGACATCGTCCGCTCGGCCATCGACCTGCATTTCGACGAGGAGCGCGACCAGGCCCGGCGGGCGGCGGCGGCCCGGTTCCTGCTCGCCACGGCCGACACCGGGGAGGGGCCGGCCGAGTCGTGGGAGGAGATGCTCGACGCCCGGGCTCGGGACATCGAGGAGATGCTCGAGACGTGAGCGCCCGCCTCGTCTTCCTGGACACATCGGTCGTCCTCACCGCCTTGGGCGAGCACCCGAACACCCCAGCCTGCCGGGCCCTGCTGCAACGGGCTGCGAGCGGTCACCTGTTCGTCCACACGGCCGCCGAGTGCCTCCATGAGGTCGTCTTCCACCGCATGCGCGTCGGGCCCCGCGCGCCGGCGGTCGCCCACCTGCGAGCCATCCGAGACCTGTGCGTGGTTCACCCGATGGACGACCTCGTTCTCGATCGGGCCACGGACCTGTTGGCCACCACCCAGGCGCGCGGTCGCGACGCATTCATCGCCGCGACGGCCCTGCCCGCCGGGTTCGACACCGTCGTCACCACCACCGACGACCGCTTCGTCGAGGTGCCCGGCCTGCGCCCGGTCCACCCCGCGACCTGACCTCGGGGCGAACGTAGGGTGGCCACGTGAGCGTGCGCATCGCCATCATCGGCGACCTCAACCCGTCCTACCCCAGCCACCAGGAGCTCGAGGCCGCCAGGGCCGTGCTCGGCCCCGACGTCGAGACGGTCTGGATCGGCACCACCGACCCCCGCATCGACCGCCTTGCCGAGATGGGTGTCGACGGGGTCTGGCTGGCACCCGGCTCCCCGTACGCCGACGACGCCGCAGCGCTGCGAGCGATCCGCTGGGCGCGTGAGCACGGCATCCCCTTCCTCGGTACGTGCGGCGGGTTGCAGTACGCGGTCATCGAGTTCTCCCGCACCGTGCTGGGCTGGCACGCGACCCATGCCGAGGTCGACGGCGTCGGGGCGACCAACGCCGTGGCTCCGCTCGCGTGCAGCCTGCAGGGCCAGGAGCGCACGGTCACTCCCGTCCCCGGCACCCGCTTCGCGAACCTCGTCGGCGGGCAGCCGTTCGTCGGCGTGCACTACTGCGACTACGGGCCCACCGAGGAGACCGTTCGGGCGCTCACCCAGCACGGCTGGATCGTCGAGGCCACCGCACCCGACGCACCCGTCGAGGTGCTCAGCCTGTGGAACCACCCCTTCTTCGTCCTGTCGTTGTTCCAGCCTCAGATCGGCGCGCTCACCGGTCGTTCGCCGCATCCCCTGCTGTTCGCGTTCGTCGACGTCGCCCGTCAGCACGCGCGCGAGCGGGAGTGGGCGGACGCCGTGAGCGGGCAGCAACGCGCTCTCGCCGCGGCCGAGGCCGAGCCCCGCCCGTACGTGCACCAGATGCGCGGACCGCGCCACCGGTGGTGGCGCCCCCTGCTGGCCGGCCTCGTCGGGATCGTCAGCCTGATCGTCATGGGGCTCGTGCTCACGGCGGTCTTCTGGGCGGCGGGGTGGACGATGCCCTTGACCGTCGATGACCTGGCGACCGACCCGTGGGGCACCCTCTACGGCAACCTCGGCCTGGCCCTGCTCATCCCGGCGACGATGCTGGCCCTGTGGGTGGGACACCGCCGCAGCCCAGGTCGGGTGTTCTCGGTGGCGGGCCGCTTCCGGTGGGGGTGGGCGATGTGGTGCACAGCGGTGGTGCTGCCGATCTGGGCGCTCTATCTGGGGGCGTCGTGGGTGATCTTCGGCCAGGAGAACCTCGGTCGGGCCGACCAGTGGGTCGGGCTCGTCGCCGTCACCCTGCTCACCACCCCCCTGCAGGCTGCCGGGGAGGAGGTCGCCTTCCGCGGTGGGCTGGTGCAGAGCATCGGGTCGTGGTTCCGCTCCCCCGTGGTCGCCCTCGCCGTCACGACCGTGCTGTCGACGGCGGCCTTCGCCCTGGCGCACGGGTCGCTCGACCCGTGGATCCTGCTCGAGCTCGGGTCGCTGGCCTTCTTCGGCTGCTACCTGGCGTGGCGCACCGGCGGGCTCGAAGCCGTCATCGTCATCCACGTCATCAACAACATCCTCATCCTGGTCACCGGGTCGCTGTTCGGTGGCTTGGCGGAGTCCTACGTCGACGGGACCAGCGAGGGTTCGCCGGTCTCGGCCATGCTCAACCTCGTCGTCACAGCCGCGACCACGGCCGTGCTGGTGTGGCTGGCCCGGCGCCGCGGTATCGCCCCCGCTGGCTGGCTCACTCCAGCCCGCGGCTGACTGCGAACCTGTCGCTCAGGATGCGCGGTGGGTGGGCTGGTGCAAGACTCAACGCCGTTCGCGCCAACTGGCGTGGATATCTCAACCACGATGGGGATGAGTCGATGAGAACGAAGGCAGTCAGTTCGATCTTGGTGTTGCTTGCGATGTTGTTGGTGTTCGCCGCTCCCAGCCAGGCAACCCCCCCCGCCCGATAGCAGAGCAGTCGCCTACAGCCACGGTCAGCGATCTGGACCCCGAGGCTCTTGCTGCCATGACGGCTGCGGCGATGGGCGATACCAGGAAGCTTGAGAGAATGCTGGCCTCCCCGAGGGCGGATCTTGCTCGCGCCGCCGTGCAGCAGTGGGTCCTCACCCACCCGGAGCCGAAGCCAAACCTCGACAGTCCAACCGCGAAGCAGACCATGTTGGCGGCCGCAGGGTCGTACGACTACTACTGCACGGGGTACAACGGGTCAACGATCGGGTGGAACGGCAAGAAGTTCCGCGCGTGCCATGGCTACCTGAACTCCTACATTAGCGGTTCACATGTAGGCCGTTACCTGCCAGACGTCTATCCCACAGGAGCCAAGATTTCGGCCGCGTGCAAGAAGGCCTACGCTGGCGCGACAATCACGCTCATGGGCGCACTCACGGCTGGGGTGCCGACGGGCGGCTGGGGATGGGTCGCTGGCACGGCGGCCGTCGGATGGGCGGTTCAGGACGTCTGGTTCAGTTGTGGCCGTCGGTACTGACTACTCAGCAGTGGAAAGGAAAACTGTGATGACCCCCCGGATGTGGATTGCCATTGGCCTTCTTGAGGCGAGTCTTG
Source organism: Dermatophilaceae bacterium (assembly GCA_017989115.1). Classification (GTDB taxonomy): domain Bacteria; phylum Actinomycetota; class Actinomycetes; order Actinomycetales; family Dermatophilaceae; genus Fodinibacter. Next base: position 5,062 of record JAGNQK010000101.1, read on the forward strand.
TGTGGGCCGTGTGGCGGACCGTTGCCGCAGAGGAGCAGTCGCCGATTGCGGTCCTCCTCCTCGTGCTGTGGCAAGTTGCGCTCCTCGGATGGGTGGTCACCAGCCTCCGACGTCGACAGCCAACCGACGAGAGCCCTCACCAGCGATAGTCGGGGCGACTTGCCGTGGGGTCTCCGCGGTGCATTGGCATCATCGGGATCCACGGCAACTCTTTCGGGAGGCACCAGCCCCCGACGTAGGCAGACAGAGAATCGATCAACATCCGTCCATCAGCGGGCTGCCCCGGTCGGTGAGGTCGGAGGTGACGAGCTCGAGGATTCGGGCGCTGCCATCGACCGCGCTCAGGTCGCCGGCGCGCACGGCCTGTTCGATCTGCTCACGCTGCGCGTGAACAGACGACGTCTGTCGCGCCAGGTCCTGCAGGTGGGCATCGACCATCGCCCACATCCAATCCTGCTGCTGCTGCGCGCGCCGCGCCTCCAGCGATCCTTCGGACTCCAGGTGGGCCCGGTGCTCGAGCACCGCCTCCCACACCTCGTCGAGCCCGGCACCGGTCAGGGCCGAGCAGGTCAGTACAGGGGGTCGTCGAGTGGCAGCACCTGGCATCATCAACCGCATCGCCCCGGCGAGCTCGCGCGCGGCCACCCGCGCCGGCCCCTCGCCGTCGCCGTCGGCCTTGTTCACCGCGATGACGTCGGCCAGTTCGAGGATGCCCCGCTTGATGCCCTGCAACTGGTCGCCAGCCCGCGCCAGGGTCAGCAACAGGAAGGTGTCGACCATCTCCGAGACCGCGATCTCGTTCTGCCCCACCCCCACCGTCTCGACGACGATGACGTCGTAGCCGGCGGCCTCGAGCACGAGCATCGACTCGCGCGTCGCCCGCGCCACTCCCCCGAGGTGGCGCCCCGACGGGCTGGGCCGCACGAACGCGCCCTCGCGCGACGCGAAGGCCGCCATCCTCGTGCGGTCACCGAGGATCGATCCGCCCGTTCGGCGGCTCGAGGGGTCGACCGCGACGACGGCGACGCGGTTGCCGCGGTCGAGCAGACGGCATCCCATGGCGTCGATGAAGGTCGACTTCCCGGCCCCGGGTACGCCGCTGATGCCGACGCGAACCGCCGACCCGGTGGATACCGTGAGCTCGCGGATCAGCGCGCCGGCGGCCTCGCGGTGGTCGGCACGGCTGGACTCCACCAGCGTGATCGCCCGGGCGATGTGCGCCCGCGACCCAGAGCGGACCGCCTCCGCGAGCGCGGCGACGTCGACTGCAGTGGGCACGCCCGCGAGCCTAGGCGCCGGAGGACTCGGCTGCCGCCAACCGCTCGCGCAGGTCGCCGATGAGGTCGATCGCCGCCGTGCTGATGACCGTGCCGGGCGGGTAGATCGCGTCCGCCCCGGATGCTCGCAGCGCCTCGAAGTCCTGCGTGGGGATGACACCGCCGACGACGATCATCAGGTCCTCACGGCCCAGTGCGTCGAGCTCGTGGCGCAGCGCCGGAACGAGCGTGAGGTGCCCGGCCGCGAGCGAGCTGACCCCGACGACGTGCACGTCGGCCTCGACGGCCTGGCGCGCGACCTCTGCCGGGGTCTGGAACAGCGGGCCCACGTCGACGTCGAACCCGAGGTCGGCGAAGGCGGTGGCGATGACCTTCTGGCCGCGGTCGTGGCCGTCCTGGCCCATCTTCGCGACGAGGATGCGCGGGCGGCGGCCCTGCTCGGCCTCGAACTCCTCGACCAGCGCCTGGGCACGCAGCACGCTCTCGTCCTGACCTGCCTCGGCGCTGTACACGCCACCGATGGTACGGATCTGCGCGGTGTACCGGCCGAACACCTCCTCCATCGCCGCCGACATCTCCCCCACCGTCGCCTTGGCGCGAGCAGCATCGATCGCCAGGGCGAGCAGGTTCGTGGCGAGCGTGCCGTCCGAACCCGAGCGAGCGGAATCCGTCATCTTCGCGAGCGCTGCACGGGTGGCGTCCTCGTCGCGCTCGGCCCGCAGCCGCTCGAGCTTGGCGACCTGGCTCGCCCGCACGGCGGCGTTGTCGACCTTGAGCACCTCGATCGGCTCGTCCTCGTCGACCGGGTAGCGGTTGACGCCGATGACCGGCTGCTGGCCGGAGTCGATGCGCGCCTGGGTGCGGGCCGCGGCCTCCTCGATGCGCATCTTCGGGATGCCGGCCTCGATCGCCTTCGCCATGCCACCGGCCGCCTCGACCTCCTCGAGGTGCTCCCATGCGCGGCGCGCCAGGTCGTGGGTGAGGCGCTCGACGTAGGCCGACCCCGCCCACGGGTCGATGACCCGGGTCGTGCCCGACTCCTGCTGGAGCACCAGCTGGGTGTTGCGGGCGATGCGCGCCGAGAAGTCGGTCGGCAACGCGATGGCCTCGTCGAGGGCGTTGGTGTGCAGGCTCTGGGTGTGGCCCTGGGTCGAGGCCATCGCCTCGACGCACGTGCGCACGACGTTGTTGAACACGTCCTGCGCCGTCAGGGACCAGCCCGAGGTCTGGCTGTGCGTGCGCAGGCTGAGCGACTTCGGGTTGGTGGCGCCCTGGTCCTTGACCAGTCGCGCCCACAGCAGGCGGGCGGCCCGCATCTTGGCCACCTCCATGAAGAAGTTCATGCCGATGGCCCAGAAGAACGACAGCCTGGGGGCGAACACGTCGACGTCCAGGCCCACGGCCTTGCCCGCGCGCAGGTACTCCACCCCGTCCGCCAGCGTGTAGGCCAGCTCGAGGTCCTGCGTGGCCCCGGCCTCCTGCATGTGGTACCCGGAGATGGAGATCGAGTTGAACCGCGGCATCTTCTGGCTCGTGAACGCGAAGATGTCGCTGATGATCCGCATCGAGGGCTCGGGCGGGTAGATGTAGGTGTTGCGGACCATGAACTCCTTGAGGATGTCGTTCTGGATGGTCCCGGT
>JAGNQK010000102.1 GCA_017989115.1 Dermatophilaceae bacterium
ACCCCGCCGAAGGACTTGCGCAGATCGCGGACGGAGACTGCGGTGGCCATGTCGAGACATCCTAGGGTGGGGCCCATGACGCGCATCGACCGGGAGGCCGCCCCCGCCACAGCCATCGCCGCACTCCCATCCGTCGTCGCGCTGCTCGCGGGCCGTCGGGGTCTGGCGGCCGGACTCTCGGTGCTCCCCGCGGCGATCGCGGCGTTCTTCCGTGACCCCGACCGAACCCCGGATCACCGCCCGGCACCCGTCGACGACGTCCTGTCGCCCGCTGACGGCAAGGTCATGTACGTCGGGCCCGGTCAGGACCTCGTGGCACCCGAGGGGGAGTGGCAGCAGATCAGCATCTTCCTGTCGGCCTTCGACGTGCACATCAACCGGGCGCCCTACGGTGGACGCGTCACCGCCGTCGACTTCCGCCTCGGCAAGTGGCTGGCTGCCTACAAGCACGAGAGCGCCCACCTCAACGAGCGCAGCGACATCACCGTGGAACGCGAGGTCGGCGGGCAGGTCCGTCGGGTGCACTTCCGCCAGATCGTGGGCCTCATGGCGCGTCGCGTCGTGACTCGGGTGTCCGTCGGTGACGAGATCGCCACCGGCCAGCGGATCGGCCTGATGAAGTTCGGGTCGCGGATGGACGTCTTCGTGCCGCCGGAGTGCGACCTGCTCGTCACCGCCGGTGACCGGGTGATCGCGGGGGAGACCGTCATCGCCCGGTGGCCGGCGACAGTGACGTCGGTGACCTCGTGAGCACTCCCGCAGGGGGTCGGCGCCGCATCCTCGACCGCTGGCGCCTGGTGTCTCCCAGTGGCGCCCAGGTGGTGTCGCTGCGGCAGCTGCCCAAGCGCGAGCGGGCCCGGCTGATGGCTCCGTCGATGTTCACCACACTCAACATGGTGAGCGGGCTGTCCTCGGTGCTGCTCGCCTTCCGTGGCCACTTCACCATCGCCGCCGCCCTCATCGGTGTCTCCATCGTGCTGGACATCGCCGACGGCTACGTCGCCCGGTTGATCGGGGCGACCTCCCCGTTCGGCCTCCAGCTCGACTCGCTGGCTGACCTCATCTCCTTCGGGCTCGCCCCCGCGATCCTCGTCCACACCTGGGCCCTGGACGAGTGGCCGATCCTCGCGTGGCTCGTCGCGTTCCTGTGGCTGGCCTGTGCCGCGTTCCGTCTGGCCCGCTTCAACGTGACCATCGACCCGGCTGCCGACAAGCGGTACTTCGTGGGGCTCCCGTCACCGGGTGCCGCCGCCGTCGTCATGGCGACGATCTTCGCGCTCGACTCGCCGGACTGGGGCCCCGGCTCAGGACCGTGGCGTGCCTGGTTCCCGCTCGTCGTGAGCGTGGTCCCGGCCCTGCTCATGGTCATGACCGTGCGCTTCCGGTCGTTCCGCAACCTGCTCGCACCGCAGACCCGGGGCGCTCGGTTCACCACGGCGGCCGTCGTGGTCGCCATCCTCGTCGGGCTGGCCCTGGCACCGGGCCTCACCGCGGTGGTCGTCGCGTACGGCTACGTCCTGACCGCCCCGCTCGGCGTGCTGAGCGCCCCCCTGCGCGAGCGCTTTCTCGGCGCGGAGTCGATCGCGCCACCGCGCACGAGGATGCCGTCCGTCTTCCTCCCGCTCGAGGAGGACGACGAGGTCGACGGCGCCCAGGCAGCCGCCGTCGACGGCCTTGACGAAGGTTAGGCCACCCTTCCTTGGACGGATCTCCGGTAATTACCTAACATTGCTGTGTGGTTAATGCCGAGACGCAGGTCATCGAGTCGCGTACCCGCGACCGGGTGCTTCGTGTCGTGAGCCAGGAGGGGCCGGTCAGCATCGCGGCCCTCGTCGCCCGACTGGGTCTCACCGAGACCGCGCTGCGCCGCCACGTCGACGCCCTGCACGGCGAGGGTCTCCTCGAGGCTCGTGAGGCCAATGGCCCCAAGCGTCGAGGCCGCCCCGCCAAGGAGTGGGTGCTCACCGACCGGGGCCACCGGGCACTGGTCAGCGACTACGACCACCTGGCGGGTGAGGCGCTGCGCTTCCTGGGTGCCACCGCCGGGCCGGATGCCGTCACGGCGTTCGCCGAGCATCGCGCCGCCGACCTCGAGAACCGCTACGCCGAGCGCATCGCGACCGCAGGGGATGACTCCGCGTCCCGCGCCACCGCGCTCGTCGAGGCCCTCAACGCTGATGGCTTCGCGGCATCCGCTCGTCCCGTGGGAGCCGCGGACGGCCCGCTCACCGGGGTCCAGCTCTGCCAGGGGCACTGCCCCGTCCAGCACGTCGCCGCCGAGTTCCCGCAGTTCTGCGAGGCCGAGACCGAGGCGTTCTCACGCCTGCTCGGCGTGCACGTCCAGCGACTCGCGACCCTCGCCCACGGCGACCACGTCTGCACCACCTTCGTTCCAACCCCGACCACCTCCACCCCGACCAGCGAGAGGGCCTCGTCATGACGAGCCACATCGAAGAGCTCAACCCCGGTCTCAAGGGCCTCGGCACCTACGAGTACGGCTGGGCCGACGCCGACACCGCGGGCGAGACGGCCCGTCGTGGCCTCAGCGAAGAGGTCGTCGCCGACATCTCGGCGCGCAAGTCCGAGCCGCAGTGGATGCTCGACCTGCGGATGAAGTCGCTGCGCCTGTTCGGCAAGAAGCCCATGCCGAGCTGGGGCAGCGACCTCACCGGCATCGACTTCCAGAACATCAAGTACTTCGTGAAGTCCACCGAGAAGCAGGCCACCTCGTGGGAGGACCTGCCCGAGGACATCAAGAACACCTACGACCGGCTCGGCATCCCCGAGGCCGAGAAGCAGCGCCTCGTCGCCGGTGTCGCCGCCCAGTACGAGAGCGAGGTCGTCTACCACCAGATCCGTGAGGACCTGGAGGAGAAGGGCGTCATCTTCGTCGACACCGACACCGGCCTGCGCGAGCACGAGGACCTCTTCCGCGAGTACTTCACCTCGGTGATCCCCGCCGGCGACAACAAGTTCGCCGCGCTCAACACCGCCGTCTGGTCGGGTGGCTCGTTCATCTACGTCCCGCCGGGCGTGCACGTCGACATCCCGCTGCAGGCCTACTTCCGGATCAACACCGAGAACATGGGCCAGTTCGAGCGCACCCTGATCATCGCCGACGAGGGCTCCTACGTTCACTACGTCGAGGGCTGCACCGCGCCGATCTACAAGAGCGACAGCCTGCACTCGGCCGTCGTCGAGATCGTCGTGAAGAAGAACGCCCGCGTGCGCTACACGACCATCCAGAACTGGTCGAACAACGTCTACAACCTCGTTACCAAGCGCGCGACCTGCGCCGAGGGCGCGACGATGGAGTGGATCGACGGCAACATCGGGTCCAAGGTCACGATGAAGTACCCCGCCGTCTTCCTCCTCGGCGAGCACGCCCGCGGTGAGACGCTGTCGATCGCCTTCGCCGGCGAGGGCCAGCACCAGGACGCCGGCTCCAAGATGGTGCACGCCGCTCCGAACACGAGCAGCTCGATCGTCAGCAAGTCGGTCGCCCGGGGCGGGGGTCGCACGTCCTACCGCGGCCTGGTCCAGATCCTCGAGGGCGCGCACGGCAGCAAGAGCTCGGTCGTGTGCGACGCCCTGCTCGTCGACACGATCAGCCGCTCGGACACCTACCCCTACGTCGACATCCGCGAGGACGACGTGCAGATGGGCCACGAGGCCACGGTCTCGAAGGTGTCCGAGGACCAGATGTTCTACCTCATGTCCCGAGGCATGTCCGAGGAGGAGGCGATGGCGATGATCGTGCGCGGCTTCGTCGAGCCGATCGCCAAGGAGCTTCCCATGGAGTACGCCCTCGAACTCAACCGCCTCATCGAGCTCCAGATGGAAGGAGCAGTCGGCTGATGTCGCTGCTGACCCCCCAGCGCCCCGCCTCCGGCGCGCACACCGACAGTGCCGCCACGATGGTCCCGGACCAGTCCCGCGCCGAGCGCACCACGTCCTACGACGTGGCCGACTTCCCCCTGCCCACCGGGCGCGAGGAGGAGTGGCGCTTCACCCCGGTCGACCGAATCGGGATGCTGTTCCGCGACGAGGCGACCGGCGCGCACCTGACCTGGTCGAACACCCTTCCCGACGGCGTCACGCTGCGCACGGCATCCACCGAGGAGGTCCGCGACAGCGGCGCCCCGGCGCCGGGTGACCGCGCGGCCGTCGTCGCCGCCGCCCACAGCGGCGGTGCCACGGTGCTCGAGATCCCGGCCGAGGTCGAGCTCGACGAGCCCGTGCGGCTGCGCCTGCACGGCGAGTCCTCCGACGTCGTGCACGGCCACCTGGTCGTGCGGCTCGGCCGGTTCGCGCGGGCCACCGTCGTGATCGAGCACGCCGGCACGAGCAACTTCGGTGAGCTCGTCTCGGTGGTCACCGGTGACGGGTCGCAGCTGACCCTGGTCTCCGTCCAGGAGTGGGACGACACCGCGCACCACCTCGCCCAGCACGACGTCGTCGTCGGCCGGGACGCGTCAGTGCGCCACATCGCCGTCACCATCGGTGGCGGGATCGTGCGGATGAACACCAACGCCACGTACGCCGGCCCCGGTGGCTCCTTCGAGGGCCTGGGCGTGTACTTCGCGGATGCCGGGCAGCACCTCGAGCACCGGCTGTTCGTCGACCACGCCGCGCCCCACTGCCGCAGCAACGTCGAGTACAAGGGCGCCCTCCAGGGCGACACCGCCCACACGGTCTGGGTCGGTGACGTGCTGATCCGCGCCAGCGCCGAGGGCACCGACACCTACGAGCTGAACCGCAACCTCGTGCTGACCGACGGCGCCCGCGCCGACTCGGTGCCGAACCTCGAGATCGAGACCGGCGAGATCGAGGGGGCCGGGCACGCCTCCGCAACCGGTCGCTTCGACGACGAGCAGCTGTTCTACCTGATGGCTCGTGGGATCCCGCAGGACGAGGCACGTCGCCTCGTCGTGCACGGCTTCTTCGCGAGCGTCGTGGGCCGCATCGGCGTCCCCGAGGTCGAGGAGCGCCTCATGCAGGCCATCGAGCGCGAGCTGTCGGCGGGTGCCGCATGAGCGAGCAGCTGACCGACACCGACTTCGTGCGGGTGTGCCGCCTCGACGAGCTGCCCCTCGTGGGGGCCACCCTCGCCGAGGTCAACGGGCGCCGCGTGAGCCTGGTGCGCACCGAGGACGGCGGCCTCCACTGCATCGACGACGCCTGCACCCACGGCAACGTCTCGCTGTCCGAGGGTGAGCTCGACGGCTGCATGATCGAGTGCTGGCTGCACGGCTCGCGCTTCGACCTGCGCACCGGCCAGCCCTCCGGGCCGCCCGCGATCGTCCCCGTCACCGTCCACACCGTCCGTATCGAGGGCGACGACGTCCTCGTCGCCCTGACCCCTGAGAGCTGAGCACCCCATGTCGACCCTTGAGATCAAGGACCTGCACGTCAGCGTCACCACCGAGGACGGCGCCAAGGAGATCCTCCGCGGCGTCACGCTGACCATCAACAGCGGTGAGACCCACGCCATCATGGGCCCCAACGGCTCGGGCAAGTCCACCCTCGCGTACTCCATCGCCGGACACCCCAAGTACACGATCACCTCCGGCACCGTGACCCTCGACGGCGAGGACGTCCTCGCGATGTCCGTCGACGAGCGGGCCCGCGCCGGCATCTTCCTCGCGATGCAGTACCCCGTCGAGGTGCCCGGTGTGTCGATGTCGAACTTCCTGCGCACCGCGAAGACCGCCGTCGACGGCGAGGCACCCAAGCTGCGCACATGGGTCAAGGACATGAAGCAGGCGATGGAGAACCTGCGCATGGACCCCTCGTTCGCCGAGCGCAACGTCAACGAGGGCTTCTCCGGTGGTGAGAAGAAGCGCCACGAGATCCTCCAGATGGAGCTGCTCCGTCCGAAGTTCGCCGTCCTCGACGAGACCGACTCCGGCCTCGACGTCGACGCGCTGCGCGTGGTGTCCGAGGGCGTCAACCGCGCCAAGGAGGCCACCGGGTCAGGTGTCCTGCTCATCACGCACTACACCCGCATCCTGCGCTACATCCGCCCCGACTTCGTCCACGTCTTCGTCGACGGCCGGATCGCCGAGGAGGGCGGCCCCGAGCTGGCCGAGCGCCTCGAGGCCGAGGGCTACGACCGCTTCCTCACGCCGGCTCAGGGCTGAGATGAGCGCCTCCCCCTTCACCGACGAGGAGCTGGCCCGGATCCGGGCTGACTTCGCGATCCTGGCGCGCACGGTGCGCGGGAGGCGCCCGCTGGTCTACCTCGACTCCGGCGCCACCTCGCACAAGCCACGGCAGGTGCTCGATGCCGAGCGCTGGTTCTACGAGAACACCAATGCGGCTGTTCACCGCGGAGCGCACCAGCTCTCCGAGGAGGGCACCGACGCCTACGAGGACGCCCGAGCGACGATCGCCTCGTTCATCGGTGCCCGTTCCTCGGAGGTCGTCTTCACGCGCAACGCCACCGAGGCCATCAACCTCGTCGCCTACGCCTTCACCAACGGCGCAGCGGGTGGCGGCGGCGGTCACGGTGACCGCTTCACGCTGGGCCCCGGCGACGAGGTCCTCGTCACCGAGATGGAGCACCACGCCAACCTCATCCCGTGGCAGGAGGCCTGCCGGCGCACCGGCGCGACCCTGCGCTGGGTGCCGGTCACCCCCGACGGACGGCTCGACCTCACCGACCTCGACACCCTGCTCACCGAGCGCACCAAGGTGTTTGCGTTCACCCACGTCTCCAACGTCCTCGGCACCGTCAACCCGGTGCGCGAGCTCACCGAGCGGGCCCACGCCGTGGGTGCCCTCGTCGTGCTCGACGCCTGCCAGTCGGTGCCTCACCTACCCGTCGACGTGAGCGACCTCGGGGTCGACTTCGTGGCGTTCTCCGGGCACAAGATGTTCGGGCCGCTCGGCGTCGGCGTGCTGTGGTCGCGTCCCGAGCTGCTCGACGAGATGCCGGTCTTCCTCACTGGCGGCTCGATGATCGAGACGGTCACCATGGAGACCTCGACATACGCCCCGGCGCCGCAGAAGTTCGAGGCCGGCGTCCCCGTCGCGGCGCAGGCCGTGGGCCTCGCCGCCGCGTGCGACTACCTGTCGGCCCTCGGGCTCGAGCGGGTCCACGCCCACGAGCAGGCCCTGACGCGCCGGCTCCTCGACGGCCTCGCGGCCCGCCCGTGGGTCCGCGTGCTCGGCCCCGAGGGCATGGAGGATCGTGGGGGAGCGGTGGCCTTCGTCGTCGACGACGTCCACGCCCACGACGTCGGGCAGGTGCTCGACGACAGCGGCGTCGCTGTGCGGGTCGGCCACCACTGCGCCTGGCCGCTGCACCGGGCACTGAAGGCCCAGGCGAGCACTCGCGCCAGCTTCGCGGCCTACACCACCCCGGCGGAGGTCGACGCCCTGCTCGCGGCCCTGGACCGGGTGCCTGCGATGTTCGGCCTGGAGGTGGCGGTCTGATGGACCTCTACCAGGAACTCATCCTCGAGCACTCCAAGCGCCCCGTGCGCTTCGGCCTGCGCGAGCCGTTCGAGGCGCAGGTGCACCACGTCAACCCCACGTGCGGTGACGAGGTGACCCTGCGCGTCCACCTGGCCGGCGCGGGTGCCGACGCGGTGGTCGAGGACGTCTCCTACGACGCCGTCGGCTGCTCGATCAGCGTGGCGTCGGCGTCGATCCTCGCCGAGGAGATCACCGGCGAGACCCTGGCCGAGGCGCGCGAGACCGTCGAGGCCATGCGCTCGATGCTCACGAGCAAGGGGGAGGACCCCGGCGACGAGGAGCGCATCGGAGACGGTGTCGCGCTGTCCGGGGTCCCGAAGTACCCCGCCCGAGTCAAGTGCGCCCTCCTGTCATGGATGGCGTTCACCGATGCCCTGCACCAGGCCGAAGGAGCCCCGCAGTGACCCAGACCAGCACCCCAGCCAACGTGGCCGACGTCGAG
>JAGNQK010000103.1:0-3660 GCA_017989115.1 Dermatophilaceae bacterium
GGAAAACCATGGCTAAGAAGGTCCAGGTGCTCCTCGTCGACGACCTCGACAAGAGCTCCCCTGCTGACGAGACCGTCTCGTTCTCACTCGACGGTGTCAGCTACGAGATCGACCTCACCTCGGACAACGCCGCAAAGCTGCGCGACGACCTCGCCGTGTGGATCGGTCACGCCGAACGCACGGGTGGCCGTCGCTCGGCCGGTCGCTCCACCGCTGGCAAGGGCTCCGGCCGCAAGGACGTCGGCGCCATCCGGGCGTGGGCCCGCGAGAACGGCCACACGGTCAACGACCGCGGTCGCATCTCCGCCGAGATCCAGGCCGCCTACGACAAGGCGCACGCCTGAGCCTCGACCCGAGCACCGCAGCGGCATCCGTCGACCCGACGGGTGCCGCTGCGCGCATGTCACGCCGCCACGCGTGGCTGACGTTCACCGCGGGCGGGCCGCCGCTCGCCCACACCCTCATGACGGATGCCGTGGCGTGGCAACGCGCGCTGCGCTCGCTCCAGAGCCGCTGGTACGCCACCGACGCTCCGCCACAGGTCGCTGCGGCGTTCGTCCTCCAGTGGCTGCTCCAGGTTCCGGCCCACACGGGTGCCCATGCCGCCGCGAGCGGCCCGTGGCGTGCCGACCTGACGCACCTGTCCTTCGCGCTCGATCCCGCCACCGTGCCGCGAGAGGTGCGGCTGAACGGCCTCGTCGCCGACGAGGGGTCGCTCGAACAGCGGTTCAACCGGGCCGAGCGCGACTACCGCGCGGTCGCGCAGCCGCTCGCCACGGCATACGAGTCGCAGGTGCGCCTCGGCCCACACACCCGGTCGATGATGGTCGACGACATGTGGAACGCCGCCCGGCGCGAGGCCGAGTCGGCCGCGGGGTTGCTGCGCCCCGGCGCCACGCCCCGGGCCTCGTGCTGCCTGCTCTACGCCCTGCCGGGCTGTGTCGAGTGCGCCGGGTGCCCCCGCCTGCGCCCCTCCGCAACGTCCGGCACCCTGGTGCCCTGAGCAGCCAACCTGCCGGACGCAAGGAGCAGCCCCGACGGGACGTCCGGCATGTTGGTGGTCTGGACGACCAAGGTGCCGGACGCAAGAAATCAGGGGAGGTCGGCGAGCAGGTCTGCGTCGCGGGCGACGCGCTCGAGCACCTCGTCGAACATCAGCTGCCGCAGCGACCCCGCCTCGACCGCACCGCGTTCGACCTCGTCCCACGTGCGCGGCGCCGCGACGCAGGGCAGTTCCCGCCCCCGCAACGAGTAGGGGCTGATGGTCGTCTTGGCGGCGACGTTCTGGCTCCAGTCGAGGAAGACCTTGCCGGGCCGCAGCGACTTGGTCATCTTCCACAGGATGAGGTCGGGGTGCTTCTTCGTCAGCTCCTGCGCGAGCTGCATGACGAGGTCACGCACCTGGTCGCTCGTGAGGTCACCCCCGAGGGCCGCGTAGAGCTGCATCCCCTTGCTGCCCGAGGTGACCGGGTACAGCTCGAGCCCGAGCGCGGCCAGCCGCTCGCGCACGAGCAGGGCCACCTGGGCGCACTCGTGCAGCCCGGCAGGCTTGCCCGGATCGAGGTCGATGACGAGGCGGTCGGGATTGCCGCGCTCACCCTCGTCGGTGAGGGTCCACTGCGGCACGTGCAGCTCGAGCGAGTTGAGGTTGACCAGGTACGTGAGGTCTGCGAGGTCGCCGATCAGGGGGTAGACGACGTCGTCGACCGGCATCCGGGGCAGCCAGCTCGGCGCGCCCGAGGGGAGGTTCTTCTCGAAGAAGAACATCTGGTCCTGGGCGCCGTGCGGGTAGCGCACCCTCGTCACCGGACGCCGCGCAAGGTGGGGCAGCATCAACGGCGCCACCTGCGCGTAGTAGCTGAGCACCTCCCCCTTGGTGGTCTCGGTCGAGGGGTACATGACCTTGTCGAGGCTGGTGAGTCGGAGCCGGCGACCAGCCACCTCGACCCGAGTGACCTCGGGGACGAACTCAGGCATCCTCGACCTCCTCGAGGTCGGCGGGCACGAGGTCGGTGCGCACCCCGAGGTATGCCGGTTGCCGCAGTCGGTGTTGCCCCGTCAGTTCCAGCGCGCGCACCTCGACGACGACCCGGGGCTGCACCCACGTCGTGCCGACGGCGTCGATCGAGGGCACGTCGTCGACGAAGGGCGAGTCGTCGCGGCTCAGCGGGCGCAGCCGCATTGCGAGCGCCTCCCCGGCCGTTCCGGCCAAGCCCGAGCCGACCCGGCCGGCGTACCGCCAGCCACCGGAACCGTCGGGCAGGCCCACGAGGACGGCCCCGAGCCGTCCCGCCGACCCGACCTCCGGGCGCCAACCACCGACGACGACCGAGTGGGTGACCTTGTGGGCGCTCTTGCGCCAGTCGGGCGAGCGGCGCCCGGCGGCGTAGGGGGCCGAGCGGCGCTTGCTGACGATGCCCTCGAGGCCCTGCTCCGCCGTGGCGGCCAGCAGGTGCTCACCGTCGTCGTGCACCGCAGGCACCTGCCAGGTGGGGCCGGTCAGGTCCAGCCGTTCGAGCAGTTCCCGCCGCGCCGACCACGGCTGGCCGGTGAGGTCGGCCCCGAACAGCCGCAGCAGGTCGAAGACCATGAGGGTCACCGGGCGGGTGGCCGCCAGCCGCACCGCCTTGCGACGGTCCGAGACGTGCATGCGCTCGGTCAGGGCGTGGAAGCTGGGCCGGCCGCCGTCGAGGGCGACGACCTCGGCGTCGAGGAGCATGTCGTCGTAGGCCTCCCCGAGCCCGGCGAACTCGGGGTAGGAGGCCGTGACGTCCCGCTCGTTGCGCGACCACACCCGCACCTCGCCGCCGCGCACGTCGACGAGCACCCGCATCCCGTCCCACTTGACCTCGTGCACCCAGTCAGCGCCCGTCGGCACGCGCTCGGCCACCGTCGCGAGCATCGGCCGCAGCGGCGCGCGCGCCGAGGACGGCTCGTGGGAAGAGGAGAGGGTGGCCACGGGCCCCATCCTGCCTCGCGATGAGTGCGGAAGTGGCGGTCCCAGCGACCACTTCCGCACTCACGGCTGGGCATACGCTGGGAGTCTGCGCTGACCGCGAGACGCTGCGGACGGCATCCGGGAGAGGTGACGACCATGAGGGCGATCTGGAAGGGCGCGGTCTCCTTCGGCCTGGTCAACGTGCCGGTGCGGCTGTACTCCGCGACCGAGAACCACGACGTGCAGTTCCGTCAGGTGCACCGCGAGGACGGCGGGCGGATCAAGTACAAGCGCACCTGCTCGATCGACGGCGAGGAGGTGTCGTACGACGACATCGCCAAGGGCTACGAGACCGAGGACGGCGACATGGTCGTGCTCACCGACGAGGACTTCGCCGACCTTCCCAGCCGCACCTCCAAGGAGATCGGGGTCACGAAGTTCGTCCCGGCCGACCAGATCGACCCGATGTGGCTGGACAAGTCGTACTACCTCGAGCCCGACAAGGCGGCAACCAAGCCCTACGTCCTGCTGCGCGACGCCCTGGAGTCCGAGAAGCGGATGGCCATCTGCACCGTCTCCATCCGCACCCGGATGACGATGGCGGTGCTGCGGGTGCGTGACGGCGTCATCGTCATGCAGACGATGCTGTGGCCCGACGAGGTGCGCGCCGCCGACTTCGCGACCGTCACCGACGACCAGCGGGCCACCGAGCAGGAGATGGC
>JAGNQK010000103.1:3760-7910 GCA_017989115.1 Dermatophilaceae bacterium
TCGCCGACCTTCGCGGGCCGACGCTGTGCGAGGTGGCCACGCCCGAGCAGGTCGACACGGTGCTCGACCGTCTGGGCCCCGATCCCCTGCGCCCCGACTCCGACCCGGACGCCGCCTGGGCCCGGATCAGCCGCTCGTCGCGCACCATCGGCGAGCTGCTCATGGACCAGGCGGTGCTCGCAGGTGTCGGAAACGTCTACCGCTCCGAGGTGCTCTTCCGGCACCGGCTCTCACCGTTCACCGAGGGGCGGATGCTGCGCCGAGCCTCGTGGCACCTCATCTGGGACGACCTCGAGCGACTCATGCCGTTGGGGGTCACGACCGGCCGCATCGTCACCGTCGAGGACCAGGTGCTCGAGGTCGAGGCCGCGCTCGGTCGCGGTGAGGTTCCGCGCCTCACCGAACGCTCGTCGGCGGTCTACCGCCGCGCCGGGATGCCGTGTCCCGCGTGCGGGTCGAAGGTGCGCACCCGCGTGGTTGCCGGGCGCAACCTGTTCTGGTGTGGCCGCTGCCAACGGCGTCGCTGACGCGAGAGGGTGCTGATCGCGTGCGCCGAGAGCGAACACGCGGAACACCCGGGGGCGTGTACCGCGTTGGGCCTGACAGTTCTCCCCTCGCGGCGAAACCGCAGGCTGGTTAACGTCGAGCCACATCCAGACGGCGCGACTAGCATCGAGGGGACTCGACCGTCAGGAGAAGCACCATGTTCGAACGGTTCACCGACCGCGCCCGCCGCGTCGTCGTGCTCGCCCAGGAAGAGGCCCGTGGCCTCAACCACAACTACATCGGCACCGAGCACATCCTGCTCGGGCTGATCCACGAGGGCGAAGGCGTCGCGAGCAAGGCCCTGGAGAGCCTCGGCATCTCGCTCGAGGCCGTGCGCGAGCAGGTGCAGGAGATCATCGGCCAGGGCCAGCAGGCGCCCACCGGCCACATCCCGTTCACCCCGCGCGCCAAGAAGGTGCTCGAGCTGAGCCTGCGCGAGGCGCTGCAGCTGGGCCACAACTACATCGGCACCGAGCACATCCTGCTCGGCCTCATCCGTGAGGGCGAGGGCGTGGCGGCGCAGGTGCTCGTCAAGCTCGGCGCCGACCTCTCCCGGGTGCGCCAGCAGGTCATCCAGCTGATCTCGGGCTACCAGGGCGGCAAGGAGGGAGCCTCCGGTGGCGGTGGCTCGACCCAGGGCGGCCCCGCCGAGGGCACCCCGGCCGGCTCGCTCGTGCTCGACCAGTTCGGTCGCAACCTCACCTCCGCGGCCCGAGAGGGCAAGCTCGACCCGGTCATCGGGCGCGAGAAGGAGATCGAGCGGGTCATGCAGGTGCTCTCGCGACGCACCAAGAACAACCCGGTCCTCATCGGTGAGCCCGGCGTCGGCAAGACGGCCGTCGTCGAGGGCCTCGCGCAGGACATCGTGCGCGGTGAGGTGCCCGAGACCCTGAAGGACAAGCAGCTCTACACCCTCGACCTCGGCGCCCTGGTCGCCGGCAGCCGCTACCGCGGTGACTTCGAGGAGCGCCTGAAGAAGGTGCTCAAGGAGATCCGCACCCGCGGCGACATCGTGCTGTTCATCGACGAGATCCACACCCTCGTCGGTGCCGGCGCGGCCGAGGGCGCCATCGACGCCGCGTCCATCCTCAAGCCGATGCTCGCCCGCGGTGAGCTGCAGGTCATCGGGGCCACGACGCTCGACGAGTACCGCAAGCACATCGAGAAGGACGCGGCGCTGGAGCGACGTTTCCAGCCGATCCAGGTCGCCGAGCCGACGCTGCCCCACACGATCGAGATCCTCAAGGGTCTGCGCGACCGCTACGAGGCCCACCACCGGGTCTCCATCACCGATGCCGCGCTCGTGGCCGCCGCCAACATGGCCGACCGGTACATCAACGACCGCTTCCTCCCCGACAAGGCCATCGACCTCATCGACGAGGCCGGGGCCCGGTTGCGCATCCGCCGGATGACCGCACCGCCGGACCTGCGCGAGTTCGACGAGCGCATCGCCACGGTCGTGCGCGAGAAGGAGTCGGCGATCGACGGGCAGGACTTCGAGAAGGCTGCCCGCCTGCGCGACGACGAGAAGAACCTGCGCGCCGACAAGGCCAAGCGTGAGGCCGAGTGGAAGTCCGGCGACATGGACGTCATCGCCGAGGTCGACGAAGAGCTCATCGCCGAGGTCCTGGCTGCGTCGACCGGCATCCCGGTCTTCAAGCTGACCGAGGAGGAGTCCACCCGCCTGCTCCACATGGAGGACGAGCTGCACAAGCGCGTCGTCGGCATGGACGACGCCATCAAGGCGCTCTCCCAGGCCATCCGCCGCACCCGTGCCGGCCTGAAGGACCCCCGTCGCCCCGGTGGCTCGTTCATCTTCGCCGGACCGACGGGCGTCGGGAAGACCGAGCTCGCGAAGACCCTGGCCGAGTTCCTCTTCGGCGACGAGGACAGCCTCATCCAGCTCGACATGTCCGAGTACAGCGAGAAGCACACCGTCTCGCGCCTCTTCGGTTCACCTCCCGGCTACGTCGGCTACGAGGAGGGTGGCCAGCTCACCGAGAAGGTGCGCCGCAAGCCGTTCAGCGTCGTGCTGTTCGACGAGGTCGAGAAGGCGCACCCGGAGATCTTCAACAGCCTGCTGCAGGTGCTCGAGGACGGCCGCCTCACCGACTCGCAGGGTCGGATGGTCGACTTCAAGAACACCGTCATCATCATGACGACCAACCTCGGCACCCGGGACATCTCCAAGGGTTCGCTCGGTTTCTCGGCCGGTCCGGACACCCGGTCGGACTACGACCGGATGAAGGCCAAGGTCATCGACGAGCTCAAGCAGCACTTCCGGCCCGAGTTCCTCAACCGCGTCGACGACACCATCGTCTTCCCGCAGCTGAGCCAGGCCGAGATCGTCCAGATCGTCGACCTCGAGATCGCCAAGCTCGACAAGCGGCTCAAGGACAAGGACATGGGCCTGGTCCTCACCCCGGACGCCAAGAACCTCCTGGCGACCAAGGGGTACGACCCCGTGCTCGGTGCGCGGCCTCTGCGTCGCACCATCCAGCGCGAGATCGAGGACGTGCTGTCCGAGAAGATCCTCTTCGGCGAGCTCAAGGCCGGCGAGATCGTCGCGGTCGACGCCACCGGCGAGGGCAAGGATGCCGTGTTCACGTTCGAGGGTGCCCCCAAGAACCCGGACATCCAGGACACAGTGGTGGCCATCGAGGGCTGACCCGGTCTTGGGGATGGCATGTCGAGTTCTGACCAAGACTTGAACATCCCCATACCCAACGCGTCCCGACCCTGATCCATAATTGAACGTGCGAGGGCCTCCGGGGACTCCTTGCACAGGCGGCCCGCCTCCACCCCTGCGGTGGCGGGCCGCCGCCATGTCCGGACCCGGTCTGTGCACCCCTCTCGCGGTGGTGACGGTTACGCTCCCCTCGTGCCGTCCGACGAGCTGTCACCCGAACCACCAGCCGCGCCCACGCCCTCTGCCGCGCCCGCAGCACGCGCCATCGTGCGCGCGGCCCGCACGAGCGACGTGCGGGCCATCCGGGCCTTGGTCGCCCCGCAGGCCGAGCGCCGGGTGCTGCTCAACAAGGAGGCCGTCGCCTACTACGAGTCGGTCTCCGACTTCGTCGTGGCCGAGATCGACGGCGCGGTGGTGGGGTGCGGGGCGCTGCACGTGTTGTGGGAGGACCTCGGTGAGGTGCGCACCCTCGTCGTCGACGGGTCCGCCCTCGGGTCCGGCGTCGGGTCGGCGGTGCTGCGCCGGCTCATGGAGCGAGCCCGCGAACTGGGGCTGAGCCGGCTGTTCTGTCTGACCTTCGAGACCGAGTTCTTCCGGCGGCACGGCTTCGAGGCCATCGAGGGCCAGGCCGTCGACCCCGAGGTCTACGCCGAGCTGCTGCGCAGCTACGACGAAGGTGTGGCCGAGTTCCTCGACCTCGAACGCGTCAAGCCCAACACCTTGGGCAACACCCGGATGCTGCGCAAGCTTTAGGAACCGCTAGAGCCGCAGCACGTAGGCCCTGGCGCAGGTGTCACCGCGCCGGGGTTCAGGTCAAGCGGTCGAGCATGCCCTGCATCTGCATGATCTGCTTGCCCTGGGTCACCGAGATCTCGTTGACGGTCTCCTCGACGAGTTCGGCCATGGAGTTGTCGC
>JAGNQK010000011.1:0-27779 GCA_017989115.1 Dermatophilaceae bacterium
GACTAGGGCTGGCCCCACGTCGTCCGGCAAGGTGATGGACAGGACCTCGGCGACGACGATCATGTGGTCGCCGGCAGCGTGGCTGGTGGTGACGCGGCACTCCAGGTGCATGAGCGCGCCGTCGAGCAGCGCCATGTCCGTGTGTGGACCACGACGGTGCGGTGCCCGGTCGAGCTGCCCGTGCAGCGGGCGACCGGGGGTGGCGAACCACTGCGCCAGTGCTCGTTGGTCGGCCGCGAGGACGCTCACGCCGAAGACCCCCGCCTGCGCGACCGCAGCCAGCCACCGGGTCTCGTTCTCGACACAGACGAGCACCAGGATCGGGTCGAGCGACACCGAGGTGAGGGTGTCTGCGGTCATGGCGTGGTCGTGGCCGTCGCTGGTCGTCGTGAGCACCGTGACGCCAGACGCGAGGCGGCCCATCGCCAGGCGGAACTGGGCTGGATCGAGGTCGTGCTGGCTCACGCTGATTCCTCCTGCTCGGGGAGCTGTCCGGTCAAGGGATCGAGCCGACCGTATCCCTCGCGTCCCGCGAGCCGGGACACGACGTGGTTCGACAAGGCATACCAGCCGTCGCCGACGACGACCTGGGTCTCGTGGCAGCGCAGGGCCTGGCTCTGGGCCGCGACGACGGAGGGGTCGAGCACCGCGTGGGTCACCACGGCATCCGGGACGACCGACGACGCGAAGGGGTCGTCCGGCCCGGGCACGATGAGTCCGCGATCGCCCGGCACGTGCTCCGCGAGCCACTCCCGGTCCTGCAGGACCCAGGACTGCGGCGTCAGCGTGACGTAGAGGACGGGACGCACGGCCGTGCCTGCGACCGCGCGCACCGTCGCGTCGTGGGTGCGCACGTGGTCGGGATGACCGTAGCCACCGGTCGCGTCGTAGGTCACGACGACGTCGGGGCGTACCTCGTCGATCACGGCCCGGATGGCGGCGGCCGCCTCCTCGAGGTCGGCGCCGACCCAGGCGCGCGGGTGCTCGGCAGCAGCGGATCCTGCCATGCCGGAGTCGCGGTAGGTCGCAGCGGCATCGCCGGACGAGGCGCCGAGCAGGTGGTGGACGACGCCCAGGGAACGCATGGCTGCCGTGAGCTCACCGCGGCGGTGGTGGGCAAGCGGGTCCCCCGCCGCACCCTCGAGGTGGGCCAGGGGTGCGGGGATGACCTCGCCCTCCTCGCCGAGGGTGCACGTGAGGACGTGGACGTCATCGCCGCGCGCGACGTGGTGGGCCAAGGCCACCCCGGTCGCGAGGGTCTCGTCATCCGGGTGGGCGTGCACGAAGAGCAGCCGGGGGCGCTGCCCGCGGATCGCCACGTCGTCGAGGAGACCTTTCACGGGCCCACCGCGATGTCCGCGAACTCGACGACGCCCCCGGCGATGGTGTTTGCCGACAGGTTGCGGATGTCCGATCCCGCGACGTAGAGCGCGCGCCGCTCCGCCAGCCCGATGTACGCCCCCTGCTCGAGCAGTGACTGGTCGACGACGACCCACGCCGCCTCACGCTCGGCCCGGTCGTCGATCTGCTGGATCTGCGCCATCCGGCTGTTCAGCTTGGGGTCGGCCCAGTAGCCGTAGTCGCGCCCGGGCCCGGACGCCGTGATGTTGATCGCGCTGTCGAACAGGGGCGGCAGGATCGTGGATGCAGACGCCCAGGCCGGAGCCCAGTTGCTCCAGAAGACATCGACCTCACCGGCGATCTTGGGGTCGCTGATGGCGGTGAAGTAGTCATCGGTGATGGGTCTGGTCGTGGGCTCGAACCCAGCCAGCCGCCAGCCGGCGACCAGGGCCGCCATCGCCTTGTCCGAGGTGGCGCTGCTGCGGTAGGCCACGGTGAACGGCACCGGCTCGGTCCGCTTGGCCTGGGCGAGCAGCGCCTTGGCCGTGGCAGCGTCGCCACGGTTGCCCGCGCCCACGGGGTCGCCTTCGTGCGCAGCCGCCAGGGAGCGCGGGATGAGCGAGCGTGCCGGGTCTGCCGCCGTCGGCCCACCGATCGCCGTCACGTAGGCCTCCCGGTTGGTCGCGGCGGCGAGCGCCCGGCGGACCAGGGGGTCCTTGAATACCGCGCTCCTGGTGTTGGGAACCAGGTAGTCGACGACCCCTGTCCGCGGGTTGACCGACCGCTCGCGCAGGCTCTGGACCGCGGTGATGTTCTGCTGGATCGCCGGCGGGGCCGAACTCAGGGAGACCGAGGTGCGACCACCGTCGGTGTCGGCCATCACCTGCTGGGTGATGGCCTGGATGTCCATGCCCTCGACGTACTCGATGCGATCGGGATGGGCCCGGCGCACCGGGTCGGCTGACCTGGCCCAGTGCGGGTTGCGCACGAACGTGCCGCCCTCGCCGGGCACCCACGGCTTCTCGAGCACGTAGGGACCGGCGGAGAACACCTCGTACACACCCTCGGGGCCCTTGTCGACGGACTTCTTGACCGGCCCGAAGGCAGGTTGGCTGACCAGTTCGTTGAAGTCGCCGAGCGGAGTGCTCAGCGTGAACGTGAGCTTCTGCCCGACGCACGACACGGCCTTGTCGAATGCCGCCTGCCCCGCCGCCGCGGCCGGGCCCGTGGCATAGGGCCCGGCATACGTGCTCGTGCCGTTGGCCTGCCTCGGGATGGCGAGGACGGCCAGGGCATCCGTGGAGCCACCCGGCAGGTCCTTGCTCGCGAAGCTGCGGGAGATGCCGTAGGCGACGTCTGCACAGGTCACGGGGGTGCCGTCCTGCCAGAGGATGCCCTCGCGCAGGGTGAACGACCAGGTCTTCAGGTCATCGCTGGCGGTGCCGGTGTCGGTCGCGAGGTCACCGACCAGGCGATCCTGTGCGTCGGGGTCGACGTTGGGTGCGTACGCCGTCAGCGTGCGGGCGAACACCCGACCGGCGAACGCGATGTCGTCGCGCGAGGCCAGCCGTTGCGGGTCCCAGGTGAGCACCGGGCCCAGGGCGAGTGCCCGGATGGTGCCGCCGTCCCGGTTGACCCGCTCACCGACGGCGGAGGTCGCCGTCGCCCGATCCGGGTCGACCTTGGGCTCGTCACGCAGGACGAACACCCCGGCCACGACGAGGGCCGCCACGACCAGGGTGCCGAGCACGACGGCCGCGAGGCCAGCGTGCCGGTGAGCAACCGGCATCCGAAGCCGCCGTTGCGCGTGCCGTTCGGCACGCGTGCGTCTCGGTTCCTGCGCTCCGCCGTCATTCGCGGACACGTTCGGTCAGCTCTTCCTCGCGCGGGCGGCGGCGCGGGCGCGCAGCGTCTGGTCGAGCTCGACCTTGCGGATGCGAACAGCCTCCGGGGTCACCTCGACGCACTCGTCCTCGCGGCAGAACTCCAGCGACTGCTCGAGGGAGAGCGCCCGCGGGGGCGCGAGCCGCTCGAGGACGTCGGCACCGGCGGAGCGCACGTTGGTGAGCTTCTTCTCCTTGGTGATGTTGACGTCCATGTCGTCGACCCGGGAGTTCTCGCCGACGATCATGCCCTCGTAGACCTCGGTCGTCGGGGCGATGAAGAGGGTGCCTCGCTCCTGCAGGTTCATCATCGCGTAGGCGGTCGCCGGACCGGAGCGGTCGGCGACGAGCGAACCGCTGATCCGGGTGGAGATCTCGCCGACCCAGGGCTCGTACCCCTCGAAGACGTGGTGGGCGATGCCCGTGCCACGCGTGTCGGTGAGGAACTGGGTGCGGAAGCCGATGAGACCGCGTGAGGGCACGAGGTACTCCATGCGGACCCACCCGGTGCCGTGGTTGGTCATCTGCTCCATGCGACCCTTGCGCGCCGCGAGGAGCTGGGTGATGGAGCCGAGGTACTCCTCGGGCGTGTCGATGGTGACGCGCTCCATCGGCTCGTGCACCTTGCCGTCGATGACGCGGGTCACGACGACCGGCTTGCCGACGGTCAGCTCGTACCCTTCGCGGCGCATCTGCTCCACGAGGATGGCGAGCGCGAGCTCACCACGACCCTGAACCTCCCAGGCGTCCGGGCGCTCGGTCGGCAGGATGCGCATGGAGACGTTGCCGATGAGCTCGCGGTCGAGGCGGTCCTTGACGAGGCGCGCCGTGACCTTGGCGCCCTTGACGCGGCCGGCCATGGGGCTGGTGTTGATCCCGATCGTCATGGAGATGGCAGGCTCGTCGACGGTGATGAGCGGCAGGGGGCGCGGGTCGTCGACATCGGCGAGGGTCTCGCCGATGGTGATCTCGGGGATGCCGGCGACGGCGATGATGTCGCCGGGGCCCGCGCTCTCGGCCGGCTTGCGCTCGAGGGCGTCGGTCATCAGCAGTTCGGTGATCTTGACCTTCTCGACGGAACCGTCACGGCGGCACCACGCCACCTGCTGGCCCTTGCGGATGGTGCCGTTGTGGACCCGCAACAGGGCCAGGCGCCCGAGGAAGTTCGAGGCGTCGAGGTTGGTGACGTGCGCCTGGAGCGGCGCGTCGGAGTCGTAGGACGGGGCCGGGATGGTCTCGATGATCGTGCGGAACAGCGGCTCGAGGTCCTCACCGTCGGGCAGGCCCCCGTCGGCCGGGCGGTTCATGGACGCGCGGCCGGCCTTGGCCGAGGCGTAGACGATCGGGAACTCGAGCTGGTCCTGGTGGTGCTCGGCGTCGACCATGAGGTCCATGAAGAGCTCGTAGACCTCGTCGACGACCTCGGAGATGCGGGCGTCGGGGCGGTCGACCTTGTTGATGCACAGGACGACCGGCATCTTCAGGGCGAGCGCCTTGCGCAGCACGAAGCGGGTCTGGGGCAGCGGACCCTCGCTGGCGTCGACGAGCAGCACGACACCGTCGACCATCGACAGGCCGCGCTCGACCTCGCCACCGAAGTCGGCGTGGCCGGGGGTGTCGATGATGTTGATCGTCATGCCGTCGGTGAGCCCGGCGTCGAGCGCAGCCTTCCCGGCGTAGTGCACGGCGGTGTTCTTCGCGAGGATGGTGATGCCCTTCTCACGCTCGAGGTCACCACTGTCCATCGCGCGGTCGGCGATGTGGTCGTGTTCACCGAAGGCCCCCGACTGCCAGAGCATCTTGTCGACCAGGGTGGTCTTTCCGTGGTCGACGTGGGCGACGATGGCGACGTTACGGAGATCAGCGCGACGGGATACAGGCATAACCACCAGTCTCTCAGGTAGTTCGCCACCGACCGAATCGAGTGCAGCGCGCACGGTCTGGTGCAGGATCTGCGCGCAGATCAGGTCTCACTTGGATAACCACTGGCGCAAGGACGGGTCCGCAGGCCGTTTTTGCCGTTATGGTCACCGGCACGGAGGGTGGGGAGACTCATCACCTCGCCTGCCGGGCCCAAAACTCGACCGCCCACCCGGGCGACCCGAGGTTCGCATAACCCCAAGCGAGGTTGATCGATGAAGCTCAAGCGGAAGGCGCCAGTTGTCCTGTTGACGGCGGCCGCCCTCACCGTGACCGGCTGCGCCCAGTCAGACCGTGAGTCGGAGTCCACCGACACCGGCACGGCCAGCGGCGAGTTCAAGGACACGTTCACGTTCGGCGCCGCCGGCGCACCGAAGTTGTTCGACCCGTTCTACGCCACGGACGGTGAGACGTTCCGGGTCACCCGCCAGATGCACCAGGGTCTGCTCGGCGTCAAGCCGGGTACCGCCGACGTCCAGCCCGAGCTGGCCGAGAGCTGGACCCCCTCCGCAGACGGCCTGACCTGGGAGTTCAAGCTCAAGCAGGGGGTGAAGTTCTCCGACGGCGAGCCGTTCAACGCCGAGGCCGTCTGCGCGAACTTCACCCGCATGTACGAGTCCAAGGGCGCCGCGCAGACCGCAGCCGAGTACTGGGGCTACTTCTTCGGCTCGTTCAGCGACAAGCCCGAGGGCTCGCTGTACAAGTCGTGCGAGGCCAAGGACGAGTCCACCGCGGTCATCGGCATCACCCGCGCGACGTCGAGCTTCCCGACGATCCTGTCGCTCGACTCGTTCTCGATGCAGTCCCCCAAGGCCATGGCCGCCGGGGATGCCGGGAACGTCCAGGCAGCGGGCGAGGGCTTCACCTACCCGCCCTACGTCATGGCCCCCGTCGGCATCGGCCCCTACAAGCTCGACAAGTACGACGAGGCCAACAAGACGGTCACGCTCGTCGCCAACGACATGTTCTACGGGGAGAAGCCGAAGACGGCCAAGCTCGTCTTCAAGATCATCCCCGACGAGAGCACCCGCCGCCAGGAGCTGCAGGCCGGCTCGATCGACGGCTACGACCTGCCCAACCCGGTGGACTGGAAGGGTCTTGAGGACGAGGGCAACAGCGTCGAGGTCCGCCCGGCGTTCAACATCCTCTACATGGGTCTGAACGCGAAGAAGAACCCCGTGCTCAAGGACCTCAAGGTTCGCCAGGCACTCTCCCACGCGATCAACCGTGACCAGATGGTCAAGACGCAGCTGCCCGAGGGTGCGCAGGCCGCGAGCCAGTTCATGCCCGACACGGTCTCCGGCTACAACACCTCGTTGCAGCCCGACGCCTATGACCCGGAGAAGGCCAAGGCCCTGCTCAAGGAGGCCGGCGCCGAGGGCATGACCCTGCAGTTCGCCTTCCCGACCGAGGTCTCGCGTCCGTACATGCCGGACCCGCAGAAGATCCACGACGCCTTCAAGAAGGACCTCGAGGCCGTGGGCATCAAGGTCGATGTCGTCAGCAAGCCGTGGAACGGCGGCTACCTGGACGACGCCAGCGCGGGCAACTACGACGCCTGGCTGCTCGGCTGGACCGGTGACTACAACGCCGCGGACAACTTCCTGGGCACGTTCTTCAGCAACTACGAGCAGAACGACTTCCAGACAAGCGCCTACCCGTGGGGCAAGAAGCTGTCCGAGGACCTCAAGGCCGCGGACGCGATCGTCGACGAGGCGGCGCGCAAGGCTGCCTACGAGGAGCTCAACAAGCAGATCGCGCAGGAGTACATCCCGGGCCTGCCGATCAGCCACTCGCCGCCGGCGCTCGTCGTGAGCTCGAAGGTTCAGGGTCTCGTCGCGAGCCCACTGACCGCCGAGATGTTCGACCAGGTCACGGTCAGCAGCAAGTGAGTCAGGGCGACTGAAACAAGTCGTTCATCCCGTGCGGTGGCCGCCTCGAACCACTAGGGTCCGAGGCGGCCACTGCTGTCTCACCGGAGCATCAAGGAGCCCCCGTTGGCGAGATTCATCATCAGACGCCTCATCCAGATGGTCGGGGTGGTGTTCGTGCTCTCGCTGCTGCTCTTCCTGTGGCTGCGGTCGCTCCCCGGCGGGCCGGTGTCCGCCATCCTCGGCGAGCGCGCCACGGACGAGTCACGAGCCGCCCTCGAGAAGGCGTTCGGCCTCGACCAACCGGTGTACGTGCAGTACCTGAAGTTCCTCCAGCGCGCCTCCCAGGGTGACTTCGGCGCCTCGACGGCCGTCCTTCCCGGACGTGACGCGCTCGAGATCTTCTTCACCCGGCTTCCGGCGACCATCGAACTGAGCATCATCGCGATGGCGATCGCCATCGTGCTCGCGATCCCGCTGGGGTACGTGGCAGCCAAGCGCCACGGGTCGAGCATCGACAACGGCGCCGTGGTGCTCTCCCTCATCGGGGTCGCCGTGCCCGTCTTCTTCCTCGCCTTCCTCCTCAAGTACTGGTTCGCCATCAAGACCCAGACCTTCCCCGTCTCTGGGCGTCAGGATGCCGCCCTGGGCTGCACCCGCGTGACGAACTTCTTCGTCCTGGACGGCTTGCTCACCCGGGAGTTCGACTGCTCCGCCGACGCGCTGCGCCACCTCGTGCTCCCCGCGATCGCTCTCGCGACCATCCCGTTCGCCGTCATCTTCCGGATCTCCCGCGCGTCCGTGCTCGACGTCCTCGACGAGGACTACGTGCGCACCGCGGAGGCCAAGGGCCTGACCGCCCAGGTCATCCGAGCCCGACACGTCATGCGCAACGCCCTGCTCCCCGTCGTCACGACGATCGGCCTGCAGACCGGCGGCCTGCTCGCCGGCGCCGTGCTCACCGAGACGGTGTTCAACTTTGGCGGTATCGGCTCCACCCTCGCCCAGGCCTTCACCCAGCGCGACTACGCGGTGCTCCAGGTGCTGATCCTGGCCACCGCCACGATCTACGTCCTGGTCAACCTGCTCGTCGACATCTCCTACGCGATCATCGACCCGAGGGTGCGTGCCCGATGAGCCCCCGCAACCCCATGAACGCCCGCAAGCAGCGGATCGACGACCTCGCCGCCTCGAGCGTGATCGTCGACGACGCCGGCGCCGTCGACGAGGCCCCCGGAGTCTCCCTCATCGCGAGCGCATGGCGTCGCCTTCGTCGCGACCCGGTGTTCCTCCTCGGTGCCACCATCACGGGCCTGTTCATCATCGTCGCGATCATCGCGCCGTGGATCGCACCGCACGACCCCGACGCCCGCCTGCTCATCGACCAGGTCAGCCGGCAGTCCAACCCCATCCCGGGGCCTCAGGACGGGTTCCCGCTCGGTGCGGACGACCGGGGGCGCGACCTGCTCTCCCGCCTCATCGTCGGCAGCCGCCAGACCCTGCTCGTCGGCGTCGCGGCAACCCTGTTGGGCCTGTTCGGTGGTCTCGTCCTCGGCATCCTCGCCGGCGCCTTCGGTGGTGCCGTCGACGCGTTCGTCATGCGCGCGGTCGACGTCATGCTCTCGATCCCCTCGCTCCTGCTCGCCGTCTCCATCGCGGCGCTGGCACGTCAGCCCAGCCAGTGGACGGTCATCATCGCCATCGCGGTGGTGCAGATCCCGGTCTTCGCCAGGCTCCTGCGCGGCTCGATGCTGGCGCAGCGGTCCAGCGATCACGTGCTCGCCGCCAGAGCACTCGGCGTCAAGCGCAGCGCCATCATCTTCCGCCACATGGTGCCGAACTCGCTGGGGCCGGTCATCGTCCAGTCGACCCTGGTGCTGGCCACCTCCATCATCGACGCCGCCGCGCTGTCCTTCCTCGGTCTCGGCAACCCCGACGACGCCAAGCCCGAGTGGGGCCAGATGCTCGGACAGGCGCAGGTGTACATCCAGGACTACCCGCACCTGGCCGTCTACCCGGCCCTGTGCATCGTCTTCGTCGCCCTCGGCTTCACCCTGATGGGCGAGTCGTTGCGCGAGGCCCTCGACCCCAAGAGCAGGAGGTGACGAGGTGACCGCCACGGCATCCCCTCCCCCCACGACCACCCGCGGTGACGCGCCGCTGCTGTCGGTCCGTGACCTGCGGGTGACGTTCACCCGCCGCGGCGAGAAGCCGTTCAAGGCCGTCGACGGGGTGAGCTTCGACGTGCGCCCCGGCCAGACGGTCGGCCTCGTCGGCGAATCCGGCTGCGGCAAGTCGGTCACGTCGCTGGCCATCATGGGTCTGCTGCCCAAGCGCGGCAACACCGTCGAGGGTGAGGCCTCCTTCGAGGGCGTCAACCTGCTGACCCTGGACGAGAAGGCCAAGCGCGAACGCCGCGGACGCGACATCGCGATGATCTTCCAGGACCCGTTGTCGTCCCTGAACCCCGTCGTCCCGGTGGGGCTCCAGGTCACCGAGGTGCTCGAGCGGCACCGCGGCATGTCTCGCAAGGCCGCGACGCCCGTGGCCCGCGACCTGCTGAAGAAGGTCGGCATCCCCGATCCGGACCGTCGCCTGAAGGACTACCCCCACCAGATGAGTGGCGGAATGCGGCAGCGGGCGCTCATCGCCATGGCGGTCGCGTGCGCACCACGACTGCTCATCGCCGACGAGCCGACGACGGCCCTCGACGTGACGATCCAGGCGCAGATCCTCGCGCTGCTCAAGGAACTCGTCCAGGACACCGGCACCGCCCTCGTGATGATCACCCACGACCTCGGCGTCGTCGCCGGGCTGTGCGACGAGGTCAACGTCCTGTACGCCGGCCGCATCGTCGAGCGCGGCGAGCGCCACGAGCTGTTCGCCGACCCTCGGCATCCGTACACCAACGGCCTGCTGGCCTCGATCCCCCGCCTCGACGCCCCGCGCGGCGAGCGGTTGACGCCGATCCCCGGGTCGGTGGCCGACAACCTGCCGTGGGACAGCGCCTGTGCGTTCGCGCCCCGGTGCTCCCAGCCGGTCGACGCCTGCGTCCACACCACCCCGGCCCTCGACGAGACCGGCCGCCGGTCCCTGCGCTGCCACAACCCCGTGAGGTGACGTGATGACCGACACGACGACCCAGGCAACCCCTCCCTCCGGCGACGAACGCGACGTGCTCGTCGACGTCCGCGGCGTCAAGGTGCACTTCCCCATCAAGCGGGGCGTCATCTTCGACAAGGTGGTCGGCCACGTGTACGCCGTCGACGGCGTCGACCTCCAGATCCGCCGCGGCGAGACCTACGGCCTCGTCGGTGAGTCGGGCTGCGGCAAGTCCACCCTCGGCAAGGCGATCCTCAACCTCGAACCACCGACCGAGGGCAGCGTCATCCTCGACGGCACCGACATCGCATCCCTGCGCGGGGAGGAGCTGCGTCGGCGCCGCAAGGACATCCAGATGGTCTTCCAAGACCCGATGAGCAGCCTGGACCCTCGCCAGTCGGTGGAGTCACTGCTCGTCGAAGGCATGCGTGCCCACGGCCTGGACACCGACGGAGCGAGCACCAAGAAGCGGCTGCGGGAGCTGCTCGCGGCCGTCGGGCTCCCTGCTGCGGCCCTGACGAAGTACCCGCACGAGTTCTCCGGTGGCCAACGTCAGCGCATCGGCATCGCCCGGGCGCTGTCCGTCGAGCCCAAGCTCATCGTCGCCGACGAACCGGTGAGCGCCCTCGACGTCTCGGTGCAGGCCCAGGTCATCAACCTCCTCGAGGAGCTGCAGGACGAGTTCGACCTCACCTACCTCGTCGTCGCGCACGACCTCGCCGTCGTGCGGCACATCAGCGACCGGATCGGGGTCATGTACCTCGGTGGGCTCGTCGAGGAGGCCGGCGCCGACGACCTCTACGGCCAGCCCCTGCACCCGTACACGCGCGCGCTGCTGTCGGCCGTGCCGGTTCCGGACCCGACCATCGAGGACACCCGTGAGCAGATCCTGCTGACGGGTGACCTGCCCTCGCCGTCCAACCCGCCACCCGGGTGCCGGTTCCACACCCGCTGCCCGTGGCGCCAGGAGACCCGCTGCGACGACGAGCGGCCCCCGCTGCGCGTGGTGCAGATCGACGGCGTCGACCCCAGCCACCGGGTGGCCTGCCACTGGGTCGAGCAGATCGCCAGCGGCGAGATCCGTCCGCACGAGGTGGCACCGGTCTACGTCGCTCCGGGTGACGGCGACGCCGGCGCCATCGACGACGACACCTTCACCGGCCCGGCATCCGTGACCGAGGTCATCTGACCCGCCCGGCGCACGTCGGATGCCGCCCGCGCCCCCCGCGCGGACGGCATCCGTCGTCGGGTCCACAATGGCCCCATGAGCCGACTCCTTTCCGCTGACGAGGTCGCCACCCAGCTGGCCGGGCTGCCCGGGTGGTCCCGGCGCGACGAGAGCCTGGTCGCCACGTTCGAGGCACCCGACTTCCCCGCGGCGATCCGCCTCGTCGAGGCCGCTGCCGACGAGGCCGAGCAGATGAACCACCACCCGGACATCGACATCCGCTGGCGCACCACGCACTGGCTGCTGACGACCCACGACGCCGGAGGCCTGACCCAGCTCGACATCGAGCTGGCCCACCGGATATCGGCGGCCGCGGCGGCTCAGGGGGCGTCCGCTCGTGACTGAGACCTCGCCGGGCACGGCACCCGAGCACACCGAGGCCCACGACGGGTCGATCGCCGGCCGTCTCAACGCGTTGCGGGCTGGAGTCCTCGGCGCGAACGACGGCATCGTGTCCACCGCTGGCCTCGTCATCGGGGTGGCCGCGGCGACCACCGACCGCGGCGCCGTGTTCACCGCGGGCATGGCCGGGCTCGCCGCCGGCGCGATGAGCATGGCCGTCGGCGAGTACGTGTCGGTGAGCACGCAGCGCGACACCGAGAAGGCCCTGATCGCCAAGGAGATCCGCGAGCTCGACGAGGAGCCCGAGGCCGAACTGAACGAACTGGCCGGCATCTACGCCGCCAAGGGACTGACCCCCGACCTGGCCCGCCAGGTGGCCGAACAGCTGACCGCCCACGACGCCCTGGGCGCCCACGCCGAGGCCGAGCTGGGGATCGACCCGACCCAGCACGCCAACCCGTGGCAGGCGGCCTGGGCGTCGATGCTCGCCTTCACCCTGGGGGCCCTGCTCCCCCTGCTGGCCATCCTGCTCCCGCCCCTGCCGTGGAGGGTGCCCGTCACCGTCGCGGCCGTGGTGCTCGCACTGGCCGCCACGGGCTGGGTCAGCGCCCGCCTCGGCGATGCCGACGCGCGCCGCGCGACGGTGCGCGTGGTCGCCGGGGGCCTGCTCGCCATGGCGGTCACCTACGGCATCGGAGCGTTGGTCGGCACGCAGCTAGGCTGACCCGCCATGAGCTCTCGACTGCTCGTGATCCAGCACGAGAACGACGCCCCGGCGGCCTGGCTCGGGCAGTGGTGGAACGACCTCGGCTTGGAGCTGACGGTCGTTCGCGGCCACCTCGGCGAGGCCGTGCCGGGCCCGGGGCAGTGGTCCGGGTACGACGGCCTTGTCGTCCTCGGCGGGGCGATGAGCGCCTGCGACGACGCCGTCGCGCCGTGGCTGGCCCCCACCCGCGACCTCATCGCGGATGCCGTGGCGCGCGAGGTCCCCACCCTCGGGGTGTGCCTGGGCCACCAGCTGGCCTCGGTGGCCCTCGGTGGGTCGGTGGGACGCAACCCGTCGGGCCGCACCACCGGTGTCGTGCCGGTGGCCCTCACCGATGCCGGGGCGAGCGACCCGCTCCTCGCGGGCGTCGACGGCGCGCTGGCGGTGCACTACAACGACGACGTCGTGCTCGAGGTGCCCACCGGAGCCACCGTGCTCGCCACCCTCCCCGACGGGCGGCCCCAGGCCCTGCGCTTCGGGCCGAGCGCCTGGGGGGTGCAGTTCCACCCGGAGACCTCCCCCGAGGTGTTCGCGGCCTGGCTGCGCTGGGACTCACCCGACGGCACCACCCCCGAGCAGGAGGCCCTGCTCGCCCAGGTGACGGCTGGCCGCGAGGACCTGCAGAGCACCTGGCGGGTGTTCGCACAGCGCTTCGCCGCCCTGCTCCCCGCGCACCCGGGCGTGCCTGCGTCTCCCGTCACGTCCTGAGTCCCCCGCCGCCGCACGGGAGTAACGTCGGCACCGGCGGGTCCCGCACCCCGCGGTCGACCCAGCCGTGACGGAGCACGCCATGAGCACCTCGACCTCGGCGGATCCTCGCGAACGCATCCTCATCCTGGGTGCTGCGGGACGCGACTTCCACGACTTCAACGTCCTGTACCGCGACGACCCCCACTCCGAGGTCGTCGCGTTCACCGCGACGCAGATTCCCGACATCGACGGCCGCACCTACCCGCCCGCGCTCGCCGGGCCGCACTATCCGCACGGCATCCCGATCGTCGACGAGTCCGGTCTGGAGTCGCTCATCGCGCGTGAGCGGGTGGACACCGTGGTGCTCGCCTACTCCGACCTGGCGCACACCCAGGTCATGCACCTCGCCTCGCGCGTGGTCGCCGCAGGTGCCGACTTCGTCGTGCCGGGCGCCCGCCGCACGACGCTGCGCTCGCGTCGCCCGGTCATCGCCGTGACCGCCGTGCGCACCGGGGTGGGCAAGAGTCAGACCACCCGCTACGTGGCCGCGTTGTTGCAGTCGATGGGGCTGCGTGTCGTGGCGGTCCGCCACCCGATGCCGTACGGCGACCTCGCTGCGCAGACCTGCCAACGCTTCGAGACCCACGCGGACCTCGTGCGGCACGACTGCACCATCGAGGAACGCGAGGAGTACGAGCCGCACATCGACGCCGGGGTCGTCGTCTACGCCGGGGTCGACTACGGGGCCATCCTGCGCGAGGCCGAGGCCGAGGCGGACGTCGTGCTGTGGGACGGCGGCAACAACGACCTGCCGTTCTACGTCCCCGACCTCCACATCGTGCTCGCCGACCCGCTACGGCCCGGTGACGAGGCCGCCTTCCACCCTGGTGAGGCGAACGTGCGGATGGCCGACCTGGTCATCATCGCGAAGTGCGACTCGGCGACCGCCGGGGACATCGCGGCCGTCGAGGCATCGGTGCAGGCGCTGAACCCGAGGGCCGAGGTGCTGCGCTGCGACAGCCCGGTGACCCTCGACGACCCGGCAGCGGTCACCGGGCGACGGGTCGTCGTCGTCGAGGACGGCCCCACCCTCACCCACGGGTCGATGTCCTTCGGTGCCGGTGTGGTCGGCGCGAAGGATGCCGGGGCGGCCACGATCGTCGACCCGACGCCGTTCGCGGTGGGCGCGTTGGCGGCGACGTACGAGCGCTACCCCAACGCGCGCGGCATCCTGCCGGCCATGGGCTACGGCGAGGCCCAGACCCGCGACCTCGAGGCCACGATCCGCGCCATGGTCGACGCCGGCGTCGTCGACGCAGTCGTGTCGGGCACGCCCATCGACCTGACCCGGGTCCTCACCGTCGACGTCCCGCTCGTGCGGGCCCGTTACTCGTTGCGCGAGCAGGAGCCCGGCCGGATCGAGGCGGCGCTGCGCACGACCCTGGGTCGCTGACGGCTCAGTCGTGGGCCGGCCGGCCGTGCAGGGCGCGGAACAGGGGCCCTGCCAGGTCCGCGCGGCGGACGTCCTCCAGCGAGACGACCTCCCCGTCGGGCCCGGCGAGCGGCACCCGCCAGTTCGGGTACTCGTCGCTGGTCCCGGGCTGGTTGATCGCCCGCCGGTCCCCCACCACGTCCGCGAGCGCGACGGCCACCATGCGGCTCGGTGTGAGCGCCATCCACCGGTGCAACGCGGCGACGACGGCGTCGACGTCAGCCACGGCATCCGGCGACAGCAACCCGCGCTCGATGCAGGCGTCGCGCAGCCGGGCGATGGAGGCCTCCTCGATCGCCCGCTCCTCCTTGACCGGGCGGGTCAGCAGCCCCAGTGACTCGCGGATCGCGATGTGCTCGAGCAGCAGGTACCCCGCTGACGGCGGCAGGTCGTGCGTCGTGACGGTCGACAGGCACAGGTCGCGGTAGTGCTCGGGCGGCTTGGGCCGCTCACCCTCCCACTCGAACCACAGGATCGAGGTGCCGATCAACCCCCGCTCGGTCATGTAGTCGCGCACGTGCGGGGCGACGACGCCGAGGTCCTCTCCGATGACGACGGCCCCGGCCCGCTGCGCCTCCAGCACGAGGATGCCGAGCAGCGCCTCGTGGTCGTAGTGCACGTAGGTGCCGTCAGCGGGGGTGCCGCCCGCAGGGATCCACCAGAGCCGGAACAGGCCGATGATGTGGTCGACCCGGATGCCGCCGGAGTCGCGCAGGACGGTGCGCACCATGTCGCGGAACGGGCCGTAGCCCAGCTCCGCGAGCCGGTCGGGACGCCATGGCGGCTGGCTCCAGTCCTGACCGAGCTGGTTGAACTGGTCGGGCGGGGCGCCGACGGTGACCCCCGTGGCGAGTGCGTCGCCCAGGCCCCAGGCGTCGGCCCCGACCGGGTGCACCCCCACGGCGAGGTCGTGCACGATGCCGAGCGGCATCCCGGCCTCTTGGGCCGTGCGCTGGGCGCCGGCCAGCTGCTCCTCGAGCTGCCACTGCAGCCACTGGTGGAAGGTCACCGCCTCGAGGTGGTCCTCGCGGTAGAGGGCGACCGCGACGGAGTCGGGGTCCTGGAGCTCCTCAGGCCAGGTCGTCCACGGCAGCCCGTGGTCGTCGGCGATCGCGCACCACGTCGCGAAGGTCGTGAGGCCGCTGCCCTCGCGCGCGCAGAACTCGGCGAAGGCCTGGTCGCGCTCCGCCGTGCGGCCGGCGCTGAACACGATCCACAGGGCCTCGCGCTTCGCGGCCCAGGCGTCGTCGCGGTTGATCCGGTCGACGGAGTTCAGCGCCGTCGCCACCGCACCGAACGCGGCGACCTTCGCGGATGCCGCGTCGTCGAGGTCGGCGGTCTCGGGCACGTCCGCGACCCGCAGGTAGAGGGGGTTGACGAAGCGCCGCGTGGTCGGCAGATAGGGCGAGGGCTCCATCGGCGCCACCGGCTGCGCGGCGTGCAGGGGGTTGATCAGGACGAAGTCGGCGTCGTGCTCGGTGGCGGCCCAGGCGGCGAGCTCAGCGAGGTCGCCGAGGTCCCCCACCCCCCAGGAGCCGGCGGAGCGGACCTGGTAGAGCTGCGCCATCAGGCCCACGGCACGGCCCCGGGCCAGTGCGGGGGGCAGCTCGAGACGGTGGGGGGTGACCACGAGCGTGGCATCGACGCTGCGCGGGTCCATCGGCGCGGCATCCACGTCGGCCACGATGCGGTGCCACCCGAGCGGCAGGTCCCCGGGAAGCTCGAAGGTGGCCTCGCCGACGGCGACGCCGTCGACGTCGCGGTCCGGCACCCACCGGTCCACCTGGCGCACCTCGCGCACCGAGCCGTCCTCGAGGTGGACCGTGAGGCGGATGCCGGTGCCCGCCGGCACGTGGGCGAACACCCACGGGGTCCACCCCTCACGGGCCACCACCGTGGCGGGGAGGGTGCGCCGCCACGGGGCGAGGTCGACCTCGGTCAGCGCCCGTTCGACCTGCTCGTCGCCGTCGCTGTCGACCCCGAGCGCGGTGAGCACGGCGGTGATCGCCGGGGCCGTCACCGTGACGTGCTGGCCCTGCCAGTCCCAGTACTCCGTCGCGACGCCGTGGGCGTGGGCGAGCTCGACGAGTCGGGGCGACGGTGCGGCGGGGTCCATGGCCCCATCCTGCCAAGCCGGGGCGGGTGGGTCAGACCTCGCCCCGCCACGAGTGTTGCGGGTCGTAGCCGAGAATCCGTCGCGCCTTGTCGATCGACAGGAGGGTGTCGTGCTCCCCGAGGTCACCGCGGACCTCGACACCCGGGAACTGCTCGGCGACGAGGTCGGCGTTGCTGCGGCTCATCACGGTGTCGGGCGAGGCGATGATGAAGCAGTCGAAGCCCGGCACGGTGTACGCCAACGACTTCTCCACGGCCTGCGCACCGTCGCGGCCGTCGATGTAGCCCCAGAGGTTCCAGCGGCGCAGCGCCGCATCGGCGTCGAAGGACGGGAACTCGGCGTAGTCCTCGACGTCCATGACGTTCGAGAACCGCAGCGCGGTGACCGACAGCTGCGGGTGCCACCGGCACAGCTCGATCGCCATCGTCTCCTCGAGGTGCTTGCCGAGGGAGTAGACGGACTCGGGACGGGCCGGGTACTCCTCGTCGACCGGGACGTACGGCGGCGGGGTCTCGAACGGCAGGCCGAGCACCGTCTCGCTCGAGGCCATGACGACCTTGTCGATCCCGAGGCGGGTCGCCGCGTGCAGGACGTTGAACGTCGTCAGCATGTTGTTGCGGAAGGTCGCCACGTCGGCGTGCAGGCCGGGCGCCGGGATCGCGGCGAGGTGCACCACGGCATCCACCGGTGGTTGCTCGCCGCGTACCCCACCGAGGGCGTCGACGACCTGGCCGTAGTCGGTGAGGTCGATCGCCAACCACCCGCTCCACCGTTCCCCGTGGGTGTCGAGCACGACGACGTCGTGACCAGAGCCCCGCAGGTGCTCCACGACGTGCCGACCGAGCTTGCCGGATCCTCCGGTGACCGCGATGCGCATGGAATGGAGCCTAGGCGCTCGCGATGGTGTGCACACTGTCCCGGTGCACACCATCGTCTTCCTCCACGCCCACCCCGACGACGAGGCCTCCCAGACCTCCGGCTCGATGGCTCGCGCCGTCGCCGAGGGCAGCCGCGTCGTCGTCGTCTTCGCGAC
Organism: Dermatophilaceae bacterium; assembly: GCA_017989115.1. Lineage (GTDB taxonomy): Bacteria > Actinomycetota > Actinomycetes > Actinomycetales > Dermatophilaceae > Fodinibacter. The sequence goes on from JAGNQK010000011.1 coordinate 17,785, forward strand.
CAACGGCGACCACGGCGAGGTCCCGGCCGACCTCGCCCCCGGCGAGGGCGTGGTCGACCGCCGACGGGTCGAGGCAGCGGCATCCGCCGCGGCGATCGGGCTGCACCGCGTCGAGTGGCTCGGCTACGCCGACTCGGGCATGAGCGGGTGGGAGCAGAACTCCCACGAGGACGCCTTCGTCGCCGCCCCGCTCGAGGAGGCCGCCGCACGGTTCGCCGCCATCCTCGACGAGGAGGACGCCGACATCGTCGTCGGCTACGACTGGCACGGCGGCTACGGCCACCCGGACCACGTCCGCGTCCACGAGGTGCTGCACGCCGCCGCGGCCCTGGCAGCACGACGGCCGCGGGTGCTGGAGTCGACGATGAACCGTGACGCGATGCGCCGCCTCGCCGAGGGTGCGCGGGCCGCGGGCGCGGGCGCGGGCGCGGGCGCTGACGACATCTTCGACCCGGACCAACCGATGGATGACGGGAACCCGCTCGGCGAGCCGGAATCGGCCATCCACTGGCGGGTCGACGTCAGCGACCGGCTCGACCAGCGCCGCGCGGCCCTCCAGGCGCACGCGAGCCAGACCAGCGACGTCGGGATGATGCTGTCGATGCCGCCGGAGATCTTCAGCGTGTTCTTCGGACACGAGCACTACATCGAGCCGGGCCGCGAGCCGGGCATGGTCGACGGCTGGCCCTTCGAGGCGCAGCCCGCCTGACGGGGTCAGCGCGAGACGACGACCACGCGCCCGGCCTTCTCGACGACGCGGCGGCTCACCGATCCGAGGAGCAGCCCCCGGAACCCACCGACGCCACGGCTGCCGACCACCACCCGGTCGGCGTCGAGCTCGTCGGCGACGTCGTGCAGAGCCACGGGCGCCGTGCCGTGCACGACGCGCACGTCCATCGTCACGCCGGGGTGCCTCGCAGCGACCGGGTCGACCACCTGGTGCGCGCGCGCCGCATACCGCTGCTCCACGGCATCCCACCGCGGCGTCCCGGGCTCGGTGACGACCACGCCGTCGACGACCTCGAGGTGCCATGCGATGACGGCCGTGAGCGCCGCGCCCGAGGCGGCGGCCATCTCCGCGGCGAGTGCCACGGCGCGGCCACTGCGCTCGCTGCCGTCAACACCGACGACGATGGCTCTCGGCGGCATGACCTCCGTGTCGGCGGGGATGACGGCAGCCGGGCACGGGGCGTGGGCGACGACGGGCAGGGCCACGGACCCCAGCAGGATACGTTCCAGCAGGCCTCGGGCCGGGGCCCCGACGACGACGAGGCGAGCGCCCTCGGCCATCCGCACGACCGAGGCGGCCGCGGGTCCCCACGGCGCCGAGGTGGCGACGTGCAGCCCCGGGTGGCGAGCACGAACACGCTCGGCCGCTGCCTCGAGCAGTCTCTGGGCGTCGGCCTCGAGCTGTTCGGACAGGCTCGGTGCGCCGGTGACGATGGCGTCGTACGGCGTGAGCTGGATGCCGGGGTCGACGGCCGTGACCAGCCGCAGCTGAGCGCCCAGACGGGCGGCCTCGTCAGCCGCCCAGTCAAGGATCGGCCCGTCGGCCGGGGAGCCGTCGAGGGCGGCGAGAACGGCGCCGGCGGGGGCGCTGTCCGGGGTCGGGGCGGTGGCGGTGGTGACGTCGGTGTCCTCCATGACCCCATCGTCCTCCTCGCTGGGGCTGGGCGCACCCGTCTGCGCCCGAGGTGTTGGCCACACCCCGGGCCCGGGCAGGATGGCGTCATGGCCACCGACCCCGCGCAGCCCCTGTCACCTTCTGATCGTGCGCGCGCCGCCGAGGCGGGGGTGACCCGCTGGCTCACCGGCCGGATGCCGCCCACTCCCGCCGACGAGCTGCGTGACCTCGCCGACGTGGTCGCCGACCTGGGCGCGGGGACGGGGTCAGGCGTGGGGGCCGATGCCGGCGCGTGGGACCGCTACGGCGACCACGGCCCGGTGGCCGCACTCGAGGCCCGCCTCGCGGACCTGCTCGGCAAGCCGGCGGTGGCTGTCTTCCCCAGCGGGATCATGGCGCAGCAGTCGATGCTGCGGGTGTGGTGCGACACCCGGGGGTCGCGACGCGTGGCGATCCCGGCGCTGTCGCACCTTCTGCGCAGCGAGGACGACGGCCCCCGGCTGCTCCACGGGTTCCGTTTCGAACACCTCACCGACGGGCCGAGCGTCCCCGGTGTCGATGACCTCGCGGCGATCCCGGGGCGCCTGGGTGCGGCGTTGCTCGAGCTGCCCCTGCGCGATGCCGGGTTCCTCCTGCCCCGCTGGGACGACCTCGTCGCCTTCAGCCAGGCGTGCCGCGACCGGGGGGTGCCGCTGCACCTCGACGGGGCACGCATCTGGGAGTCGGCACCTGCGTTGCAGCACTCCCCCGCGCAGATCGCGGCCCTGGCCGACAGCGTCTACGTGTCGTTCTACAAGGGCCTCGGCGGGCTGGCCGGGGCCGCGCTGGCCGGGCCCGTCGACGAGATCGCCGAGGCGAGACGGTGGCGCACCCGGATGGGCGGCACCCTGTTCACCCTGCTGCCGTACGCGGTCGCGGCGCTGCGCGGCCTGGAGCAGGAGCTGCCGCGGATGGCGGAGTATCACGAGCGGGCGGTGACGATCGCCGCGGGACTGCAGGCACACGGCATCCGGGTCAGTCCGTCTCCGCCGCACACGACCGCGTTTCGCATCCACGTCGAGCGCGACGTCGAGGACTGCACGCAGCGGCGGTTGCGGGCGATGGAGGACGAGCGCGTGGCGCTGACGCCGCGGTGGGCGGCATCCGAGGTGCCCGGGTGGTCGTGGACCGAGTTCGGTGTCGGGCCGGCGACGATGGCGTGGGAGGTCGAGGAGATCATCGACACCCTCGTACGGGTCTTCGGGCGCTGACCGCCGGGAGCACAATGTCTGCGTGACGCACCCGAGCCCCCGCGAACGCACCCAGCCCGTCGACCTCACCCGCTTCGCGTGGTTGGCCATCGCGGCGGCCGTGCTCACCATCGCCCTGAAGACCATCGCCTGGCAGATCACCGGGTCGGTCGGGCTCCTCTCGGATGCCGCGGAGTCGGTCGTCAACCTCGTCGCCGCCATCGTGGCGCTCGTGGCACTGCGGGTGGCGATCATGCCGGCCGACAAGAACCACCACTTCGGGCACAGCAAGGCCGAGTACTTCTCCGCCGCCCTCGAGGGGCTGATGATCTTCATCGCGGCTGCGGTGATCCTCGTGACGTCGATCGAGCGGTTCCTCAACCCGCGACCGCTCGAGAACGTCGGGATCGGGCTCGCGGTGTCGGTCGTGGCATCGGTGGTCAACGGGCTCGTCGCGATGGTGCTGCTGCGGGCCGGGGCGAAGCACCGCTCGATCACCCTGACGGCCGACGGCAAGCACCTCATGACCGACGTGTGGACCTCGGTCGGCGTCGTCGTCGGGGTGCTGCTCGTCGCGGTCACCGGGTGGGAGCGGCTCGACCCGGTCGTGGCGTTCGCTGTCGGGCTGAACATCCTCATCACCGGGTGGCGGCTGATCCGCAGCGCGTCGGCGGGTCTCATGGACGTCGCCCTTCCGAAGGAGGACAACGACGTGATCCGGGAGGTTCTCGGCCGGTTCACCACCGACGAGGTCACCTGGCACCGGTTGATGACCCGCGAGGCCGGTCACCGCCGCTTCATGCAGTTCGACCTGCTCGTGCCGGGTGCCTGGTCGGTGCAGCGCGGGCACGACCTCATCGAGGACATCACGACCGCGCTGGATGCCGAGTTCCCGGACATCGACGTCGTCTGCCACCTGGAGCCGATCGAGGACCCGCGCTCCTACGAGGATGCCGCGGACCGCCCCCGCGAGTAGCGTGGCCGCTCCCGGAGCATCGCCGCTCCCGGCCCGAGGAGGCGCCATGACACATCTCATCGTCCACTTCGAGATCCACGCGAGCGAGCCGCAGGTCCTCATCGACTTCTACGGTGAGCTCTTCGGTTGGACGTTCTCGCGCTTCGGGGAGGTGCCGTACTGGATCATCGACACCGGCGAGGATGCTGCCGGGGTCGACACCCCCGGCCACGGCATCAACGGCGGGTTGACTCAGAGAGAGGGCCCCGCACCGGAGCCCGGGGCTCCCATCAACGGGTGCAACATCGTGGTCGGGATCGAGACCGGCGTCGACGAGGTCTTCGCGCGCGCCCTGGCGCTGGGGGCGAGCGAGGCGTCGCCGCTGGAGGACATGGAGGGCGTCGGCCGTGGCGGCTACCTGTTCGACCCCGACGGCAACCTTTTCGGGCTCATGTCCGCGGTGATGTCGGACGGCACCAACGCCATGGCCGGCTAGCGCCAGTTTTGGCCCAAACCTTCGACCTTCGCGGATCGGGCGGACAGGTCGCGGATCCTCTGCCAGACGGTTGCGCGGGGGGCGTCGATCTTGAGTGCCCAGATGCATGCATCGAGACGTTGCGGGCGATCCCGCAGGTGGGCGACTGCCTTGTCGAGGCTCGTGCCGATCGACGTGCCGTAGGCATCGACCGCCTTCCGGGCGCCGGCCTTCAGCGCGACGGCGTCGGGTTTCATCATGGCCAGGTCGATGAGGTCGCGGCTGAACGTCGAGGTGTCTGCCCAACGGTCGTCATTCGCCAGCAATTTGCTTGCGACCTGGTCCGTTCTCGTGAGGGTCCGCACGCCGCAGATCTCAGTTCCCGGGGAGGGATTGTCGAGGTCGATGCGGCCTTCATGGATGATCTCGAACTTGATCGCAGTCCCCGCGACGAGGACGGACGACCGGATGCCGTAACCGTCAACCGTGGGTGGCCTCCCCAGCACGAGTTCGCGCGTGGTGAGCCCGCCCAGACCATGGTCCCTGACGATCTGGCGAAGTTGTCGGTACGACTGCTGGTCGGAGACCAGGAAGTCGATGTCCAACGACTCGCGGAACTCGCCGTTTGCGAGGACGATCGCGGTGCCGCCCCCGAACCAACAGTGGTGCTCTGCCAGGAGCGGTGCGTCGAGCATCGACAGCACCTCGGCCACCGCCTGGTGGTGGTGCCGCCTAAACAAGGAGCCTGCCGTTGCTGTAGGTGTCTGCGAGATGCTGGATGAACGCCTTCTCGTGATCGGTCAGGGCTTCCTGGTCGAGGTGGCGCCACCCTCGTTCGTACAGGTTGAGTGCCTCCGTCTCGGTGATCGTGACGCCGGCATCGGTCTGCCACGCCAGCATGCGCAGGCCTGGGTACTCCCCGACCGTGATCGTCGGTGATCCTGCTCCTTCAGCGTCGAGGATCGGGACGACGAGGTGGAGCCCGAGCGCGGCTGCAACGTTGATGTAGGCACCGATCGTGACCGAGGGACTTCCTGCCTCGATCCTGTGCAGGGTGACACGCGACACGCCTGCAGCCTCGGCACAAGCGACTGCCGTGACACCGAGCGCCTTGCGGCGTGCGCGCAGGCGGCCGCTCAGGCGCTCGAGATCGGCCTGCTGCTCGGGGCTCGTGTACGGACTGGACGCTGGCATGTTTCTCATTTTAGGATGCTTCCATCAAATGTCAACAATGAGAAATGCTTGAATGCCAGGGGTGTCAGGCATAGCCGGGAACGGAGACCAGCGTCAACCCAGGGTGTCAGGCCTTCTTGACCACGCTGGACTTGAGCTGCATCGGCCCGAAGCCGTCGATCTTGCAGTCGATGTCGTGATCCCCGACCCCGTCGACCAGCCGGATGCCGCGCACCTTGGTGCCGACCTTGACCGACTGTGAGGAGCCCTTCACCTTCAGGTCCTTGATGATGGTGACGGTGTCGCCGTCGGCCAGCACGTTGCCGACGGCGTCGGTGATGACCCGTGGCCCGTCCCCTTCAGCGCCCCCGTCCGATTCACCAGCCGGGTCATCGGGGGCCCACTCGTGGCCACACATCGGGCAGACCAGCAGCGCACCCAACGGGTAGGCGTGCTCGCTGCCGTACTCGGGGCAGAGGGGGACCTGATCGCTCATACGTTGAACCGGAACGAAAACCGGTGCTTTCGACCATCGTCGGTCGTCGTCGGTGAGGGCCGACAAACACGGTCTGACCTGCGGTTATGCGCTGATCCAGCCGTCGGGCGCCGTTGGCGACGAACGGTCTCCGCGGGACTTCTTGCGGACTGTTTGCGGACCGCCGGTCAGGTCGAGATGCCTCTGGTGAGGGCGGCGTCGAACAGCGTCCGCGCGACCTGTTCGGCCTTCTCGGTCGCCGCTACCCCCACCGGCTTCGCCTCGTAGCGGTCCTGGTTGCGGGCGCGTCGCAGGCGGTCGAACTCTCGAGCGGCTTTCTCTGCAGGAGGCTTGTCGAGCACCGCGCGCAGGTACCGGCCGAGCGCCTCGTGCTGGCCTGGCCCGTTTGTCGTCCTGAATCCGTACGCCGCCAGCAGTGCCTCGCCGGTGTCGTGGCAGGCGTCGTAGGCGACGCCGTACCTGACGGTGACGCTCGTGAGCAGCGGCAGCTGATCCAGGCGCTCCTGGGCCTGCCGCAGGAACGAGGTCGCCCGGGCGAGGTCTGCGGGCACGGCGTCGAGACGTCGCGCCTCGACCAGGGCGAGGACCGTCGCCGTCTGGACGCGGGTGAGCGGGGTCAGTGCCACGGCAGCTCTCCGATCACAGCGACTGCCGAGCCGCTGCGCACGTTGTCCAGGAAGCCGGATGACGCTGCGAACTCCTCGGGGGTGAGGATCGTCGGGTTGACGGGACGGTGCACCGCGGCCTCGACGCGGGTGCACGCCTCGTAGACCGCGTCCACGTCGGGCGCACCGAGCACCATGAGGTCGATGTCGTGCGGGGCCGGTCCAGCATCACCGAGCAGCCGAGCGGCGAAGGAGCCGTAGAGGAACGCGGCCTCGATCCCGTCGATGCCGGCCAGCTCCTCGGCCAGCATCACCACCGGGCCGGTCACGATCGTGAGGATCTCGCGCAAGGGCTCCACAAGCGGGCTCTCGCCATTGGCGCGGATCAGCCTGGTGCGCCCCACGTGTCGCTCGCTCAGGATGCCGGCATCGATCAGGCGAGCGACTTCACGGTGCGCGGTCGGGTAGGCAAGGCCCGCTCGCTCGGCCAGGTCAGTGAGACTCAGCTCGTCACCGGTGAGCAACACGGTGGACAGCAGACGTGCCTGACCGTCCGACCGGAAGATCGGAGCGAGGAGGGGCGCCTCAGTTCTCATATAACTGAGGCTATCCTCCATCATATCGACAGTCAACGAGCGACTCGCCAACCCGGAAGAGCCGCACTCGCCGAGTTCGAAGCCGTGGATGCCGCGTGCGACGACTCCAGTGCCGGCTCCTGATCTGCTGGCTCTTCGCGACCCTTCCCACCATCGCCTCGTCGACAACCGTTGGCACGTCACGGTTCCAGAAATCCCTCACCGGCATCCTGCAATTGCCGTCCCTACCACCTTCACTCACAGCGGCACGCATGCTACGAAGGACGTAGGTGGACCGCCCGTGAACGGGCGGTCCACGCGGCATTTCTAGGGGTCCGTTGGTTGTCGACGGACATCGTGGAGGCGGTGATCCGGGTGCACGGAGGGGTGAAGTTCTACCGCGGAGCACCGAGAGCTGCGCGGGCCTACGTCGAGCGCGACCGGTCGCGGGCGGACGACTACTACCTCGCCGAAGGCAACGGCGTCGCGACGCGCTTGGTCGCCACCCCCGGCGGCGTGCGAAGCATGGGCTGCGTGACCGGCGAGATGTACGAGCAGTGGGTCGCCGGCATCGACGTAGAGACGATGACGCCCAAGGGCCACATCCGAACCGACGACAACGCGTTGCGCTTCGTCGAGGTGGTCGTCAACGGCCCCAAGACGTGGTCGCTGGCGGCCGCTCTGCATCCTGAGGTCTCGGCCGCCCTGGACCGAGCCCAGGACAAGGCGGCCACCGAGATCGTCGGCTGGGTCGCGGCGCACGCGACCACCCGCGTCGGCCCTCGCGGGCGCCAGGTCCAGGTTCCCGTCGAGTCCATCGAGGCCGCGGTCATCCGCCACTACACGTCTCGCGCGGGCGACCCGCACCGCCACCTCCACCTGCAGATCAACGCCCGCGTCTGGGCGGCCGGCGCCTGGCGGGGTATCCACTCCGTCGGCGTCCGGGACAGCATCGAGGCGATCAACGGGATTGGTCACGCCGCCGTCGCGACCGACCCGGAGTTCCGGGCGGTGCTGGCTGCGCACGGGCTGACTGTCGACCCCGAGACGAGCGAGATCCGCGAGCTCGCGCCGTACGTCGGCGCCTTCAGTGCCAGGGCCGCGCAGATCCGCCGCAACGTGGACAAGCTCGAGGCCGACTGGCGAGTCGGGCATCCCGACCAAGAACCGGGTCCTCGGATGCGTGAGGTGTGGGACCGGCGGGCGTGGGCGCAGGCACGACCCGACAAGGTCGTGCCGAAGGACGGTCGCGAGCTCGCCGACCGATGGAACGGCGAGCTCCACGAGGTCGGCTACCGAGACCCGGCCCACGCCGTCCCCCTCCGGCGGACGCTGCCGGGGTGGATCGACCGCGACGCTGCCGCTGACCTGGTCGTCTCGATGCTCGGCTCCAGGCGGTCGGCCTGGACCGCGGCTGACATTCGCGGGAAGACCGAGGTCCTGCTCGCCCAGACGGCGCTCGTCGCGGACGCTGCCGCCCGGATCGAGCTGGCGGAGGACGTCACTGCCCGGGCCGTCGCGCGCTGCACCCCGCTGCTGACCCGACGCGACGTCCCCGAACACGTCCGATCCCTCACCTCGCCAGGGGTCCTGGCCGTCGAGGGTCACCTCATCGCCCGGATCGCCCGACGCGCCGATCACTCCACCAATCTGCAACGTCCCGACAGCCTCGACCCGCACCAGGAAGAGCCCGTCCATCACGACGCGGTCGGCGCGCTGACGAGCACCGCGCCCCTCGTGGTCGTCGAGGGAGCCGCCGGAGCAGGCAAGACCACGGTGCTGCGCTCGGTCCGACAGCACCTGGCGTACCACGGTCGGCAACTGGTCGTGGTGACCCCGACGATGAAGGCCGCCGACGTCGCCGCGCGTGAGACCGGCGCCGAGGGACACTCTGCCGCCTGGCTGATCCACCAACACGGGTGGCGCTGGGACGACGACGGGCACTGGTCCCGGCAGTCCGACCCCGGACCCTGCGAGTCCGCAGCCCTTCGACCCGGGGACCTGCTCGTGGTCGACGAGGCCGGGATGCTCGACCAGGACACCGCCCGGGCGCTCCTCACCCTCGCAGACGAAGCCGGCGCCCGGGTCGCGTTCATCGGGGACCGCCACCAGCTCCCGGCCGTCGGCCGAGGCGGCGTCCTCGACCACGCTGTCGCCTACGCGGACCCGGCGGCGGTCGTGACCCTCGAGACCGTGCGCCGATTCGCCGACGAGGCCTACGCCATCCTGAGCCTGCGGATGCGCGAGGGCTACCGAAGCGACGAGGTGTTCGACGCCCTCCTCGCACGCGGGCAGATCGTCGTGCACCGCTCCGACGTCGAGCGCACAGCGGCGCTCGCGCGCCTCGGTGCGGCCGGCGACCTCGTCATGGCCGACACCCGCGAACAGGTCGCCGACCTCAACGCGGCCATCCGCGCGCAGCGCACGGACCTCGATCCCCTCTCCGGAGGCCGCCCGACGGTGACCACCAGCCGCGGCGAGACACTCACGGTCGGCGACCGGGTCGCGACGCGCCGCAACGACCCCGACCTCCGCGTCGCGAACCGACAGACCTGGACCGTGACCGGAGTGGGCGGCGACGGCTCGGTGACCCTCCACGATCGGGGCCGAGACCAGATCGTCCCCGCCGAGTACGCGCGCAAGCACGTCGAGCTCGCCTACGCCACGACCGTCCACGGAGCCCAGGGCGAGACCGTCAGCCGCGCCCACGTCGCCCTGACCGGCTCCACCGGCGCCGCGGCGTACGTCTCCATGACCCGCGGCCGAGCCGGCAACACGGCGCACCTGGTCGCCGAGACCCTCGAGGACGCCAAGCAGCAGTGGGTCGACGCGTTCGCGCGCAACCGGTCCGACCTCGGCCCTG
>JAGNQK010000011.1:27879-29777 GCA_017989115.1 Dermatophilaceae bacterium
TGGGGACGAATCCGGGTACAACCCCCTCCCATGATGACCTGCGTGAGCCGACGCTCACCGCCACCGATCACGAGGAGCCCACGATGACCGCACAACACCACCCCACTCTTCGTCCACAGAACGCCGGGGACGAGATGCTCACGCTCCAGGAGGCCTGCGCCTTCCTCCGGGTGCCTGAGGGCACCCTGCGCTACTGGCGCCACCTCGGATCCGGGCCGCGCAGCTTCAAGCTCGGCCGCCACGTCCGGTACTGGCGCGCGGACCTCGTCCTCTGGCTCAGCGAGCAGACCAACCGTCCACAGAACCACCGCTGAGACTGCCCCGCCGTCAGATCTCGGAGAGACGATGGAGCGATCTCGGAAGGAGCATCACCATGGCGGGAAACATCGCCAAGCGAGCCAACGGCAAGTGGCGGGCGCGGTATCGCGACGAGTCCGGGAAGGAGCACTCGCGACACTTCGACCGCAAGATCGACGCCCAGCAGTGGCTCGACGCGGTCACCTCGGCCGTCGTCACTGGAACATACGCGGATCCACAGGCCGGCCGGATCACGTTCGCGGCGTTCTTCGGCGAGTGGTCGGCCCGCCAGGTCTGGGCACCCGGCACCGTGCTCGCCATGTCGCTGGCGGCCAGATCCGTGCCCTTCTCCGGGAAGCCGATGAAACAGGTCCGGCGCTCGGACGTCGAGACCTGGATCAAGCAGATGAACGCCGCCGGCCTCGCCCCCGGCACGATCAAGACCCGGTACGTCAACGTCAGGTCGGTGTTCCGCGCCGCCGTCAAGGATCGGGTGATCGGAACCGACCCGACCGACGCAGTACGCCTCCCCCGCGGCCGTCGCCCCGACATCGCCATGTCGATCCCCACACCCGAAGACGTGGGGCAGCTCATGGCCATGGCCGACGAACCGTTCCAGCCATTCATCGCCCTCTGCGCGTTCGCTGGCCTTCGGCTGGGCGAGGCCGCCGGCGTCCAACTCGGCGACGTCGACTTCCTCCGCAAGTCACTCAAGGTCTCCCGCCAGGTGCAACGTGTCAACGGCGGGGCGATCGACGTGCGGGCGCCGAAGTACGGGTCAGAGCGCGTCGTCTACCTCGCCGACACCCTCGTCACAGTCCTCGCCAAGCACATCGCCGCCCACGGCACCACCGGCAACGATCGTTGGCTCTTCGCCGGGGACGGCGACAACCCACCACACCAGAACACCGTCAGCTACTGGTGGCGCAAGACCCTGCACGACGCCGGACTGTCCGGCATCAAGCTCCACGACCTGCGGCACTTCTACGCCTCCGGCCTCATCGCCGCCGGGTGCGACGTCGTGACCGTCCAGCGCTCGCTCGGTCACTCGAAGGCCACGACGACCCTCAACACGTACGCCCATCTCTGGCCGACCGCCGAGGACCGGACAAGGAAGGCCGCGGAGTCGATCATGTCCGCATCGCTCGGCGAGCCCGCAGGTCGACTCGCCGAGAACGAGACGAGCACAGGCAAATGAGTCCTGCCTGGGACGGCGGACTTGCCTCCCGTGGCGTGAACCGGTGGCGCGTCATCACCCCCAGATAGGGCTACGCCGGGTGCGGCCTGTTTCACGGACATGCCGAATGTCGGATGTTCGCCCGGCGCGGTCAGAGGCCGTCAGCCACGTGTTCCGCTGGTCATCACCACACGGCGAGCCCACGGACATGCAATGGGTCCTCCCCGCGGGGTTGCTGAGCGTGAGCTGACCTGTCCGGGGCGACCTTTGCATGTCCGTGGGTCCGCCCGTCCGCAACTGCCGCAACCAGCGAGGGTTGTACCGCTGGACACCAAGCTATGTTCTGGTCATACTTGTGACTATGACGAGCATTTCACTGGCCGACGCCAAGGCACACATGTCCGACGTCGTCAGCCGAGTCAGC
>JAGNQK010000012.1:0-7224 GCA_017989115.1 Dermatophilaceae bacterium
GCCACTGTCGAGGATGAGGTGCTCGTGCCCGCGGGCCAGGGCCTCGATGAGCGGTGCCAGCGGGACCTCCTCACCCGCCACGGTCACCGAGATGCCGAGGTCGAACCAGTCGGTCGACCCCCCGTCGGCGGTGTCCGAGGTCGACACCTGGATCAAGGGGGCGTCGACGGCCTCGCTGTACTGCGCGGCCTCGCCGACGATCGTCACCTCGAGGTCAGTCACCTCCTCCAGCGTCGGGAGGATCTCGGCGAAGGCGACGGTCGAGAAGCCGTGCAGGCGCACCTGCGGGATCAGCCGCTTCGCCCGGGCCACCACGTGCCAGAGAGGGGTGAACGCCGCGACGACGTCAACCCTCAGCAATGCCTCGACCAGGGCCCGCTCGGCACTGCGATCGCGCATCGGGTCCGGTTCGTCGGAGTCCAGTGGAACGAGGACACCACCGTCGACGGAGCCGTAGCGCAGCCCCCACTCCAGCAGCGCGCGGTGGCCGGGCTCGAAGGTGACCTGCAGCGCCAGCCGCGGCGCGACGGCATCCGGGATTTCGAGGTCGGGCGAGAGGCTCTTGACCCGGGCCAGGCGCCGCAGCGCCGGCAGGTGCGTCACCGTGAAGCGCGCCCAGTCGGCGTCGGGGACGTCGATGACGCCGAGGTCGAGGAGTCGCTGCCGGGCGCTGTCGAGGGGTTCGGCGAGGCCGCCGAGGACGAGGGTGTCGTCGTCGCGCACCCAGAAGCCGGTCGCCGGCTGACCGACGAGGTGGGCGCCCCCGTCGGCCGTCGGCAGGTCGAGCCGAGGGTGCAGGGCAGCCCCGTCGTCGGTGCGGGTCACCTCGACGACGAGTTCGGCCGGAGCCGCTGCGAAGGCGACGTGGCCCTTCTCGGCCGAGTCGGTGAGCAGCCTGACCCCGGCCCGGTCGGCAGCCCGCAGCAGCGAGACCCACCCGGGGCCGAGGTGGTCGAGCAGGATCGCGTCGGGCATGCGCCCGTACCCGAAGGCCCGCACCGAGCGGCGGTGGGCGTCGGCGATGGCGGTGAGCGCGTCACGGTGCTCGTCGGCGAAGAACGCCCGGCCGTAGCCGTAGTAGCCGCCCGCGAACGACTCCCACGAGACCCCGCTGCGGATCCAGCTGCCCCGGGCCCCCGGCACCACCGGCCGCAGCCGCAGCTGATCGCGCCCGGCGACACCGCGCTGCGAGGGCGGCAACGGCTCGACGAGGATGCCCAGCGGCGTGTGCTCGGGCCCGGTGTCGCCGGGCTCGAGGATGCCGCCGAGCGCTCGCTCCCACGGTGGCGCGGGGGCGACCGGCTCGGCCTCCTCGGGGGCGCCGACGTGGGCAAACGTCTCGCGGACCTCGACCGCGACGGCCACGCAGTGCTTGCAGTCGCCGCTCATGGGGCACGTGCAGCTGCTGGCCCAGCGGCGCAGCTGGTGCGGCCCCGCCTCCGGGCCGGTGAGTGGCGTCAGGGTGATGGTCGTGGTGTAGACGGCCCCGCGGGTGCCCCCGACCCACCCGGTGGCCTGCAGCCCGTCGTCGCTCAGCTCGACGTCGACGACCGCGCCCTGGTGGGCGTACGCCAGGCCGCGCGCCACCGTGACGGTGCCGCAGAGCGCGTCGAGGTCGCGGTTGGTGAGGTCGGCGATGCGTGCGACCCGCAGGACTCGAGCCACCGGCCACCTCCCACACGATTCATCCCGGGCAACTGGTCCCCAGTTGTTGACAGCCCCACCGTATGTGCTCCGGCCGACACCCGAGGACCGTCATCCACAGGCAGCCGCGCGTCTACTCTCGACGGCCGGGGAGCACGGAGCCCGCGCGCGCGGCCAACGCCGCGCTCCGTTCGCGGATGACGTCGTCACATGCGTCGAGGAAGCGAGCCATGCTGGCGCCGGGGGTGGTGTCACCGAAGTACCGCCGCACCAGGGCCGCGTGGCTCTCGTCAGGCTGCGTGACCGCGGCGTCCACGACGGATGCCGCGCGGGCGGCATCCGCGGCCGTGAACAGGTCCAGCTCGCGCACCAACCCGGACTCGGGGAGCTGTGCGCGCGGCTCCGCGGGCTGGGTGACGAGCAACGGTTTGGCCGTGGCCAGCCAGTCGTAGGCCACGGCGGAGATGTCCATGACCGCGACGTCCGACACCGAGAGCTGCCAGCCGAACCCGCCGCTGGTGTCGACGACGTGACCGGCGCTGGCGTCGGCCTTGTTGGCGGCCTCGATCAGCCGCACGATCTCGTCGTGTGCCGCCTTCGTCGAGCGGAGCACGATGCCCGTGCGCGGGTGCGGCCGGTAGATCACCCGGTGTCGGCCGGTGGCGAGCAGGGAGCGAACGAGGGCCGGGCCGTGGCTCTCGACCGACGAGTACCGCATGGAGGCCCGGTCGCCCTCCCAGGTGGGGGCGAACAGCACGACGGTGCGGCCGTCGCGTGGCAGCGGCGGGGCCGGGTAGTCGACGTCGACCTGGGGCCGCCCGACCTCGATGAGGTGTGACTCCTCGAATCCGATGAGCTTGCGCAGGATCCGTTCGCGAGCGGCCGTGCCGGCGATGAACACTCGGTCGTAGGCCTTCAGCTGGTTGCTCGACATGTAGTCCTTGTCGGACTCGCCGTGGCAGATGAACACGTGTGCAGGGTCGGCGAAGCGCATCGCCGAGAAGTTGGCCTGGTTCTGGTTGACGTACAGCACGGCCCGCACCGGCTGCCGGCGCAGGAACGCCTCGACGCCGTCGATGTCCGGGGCGTGGTGCACCGGGACCGGGCAGGTGCCGAGCAGTGCCTGCGTCGTCTCCCAGTGGCGGGAGAGCACCGTGACGTGGTGTCGCTCGTGAAGGCGCCGCAGCGGCTCGAACCACTGGTCGAGCTGGTAGAGGTTCTCGGGGCCATCGGTGAAGTAGACGGCCACCTCGACGGTGCCGTCCGGGACCGGTGGGCGCAGGGCGAGTGCGGCCCTGACCGCACGGCGGGCGCGGACGGCCCGCATCCCCTTGGTGAGGAGGCGCTGGACCTTCGTGACGTCGTCGCGCAGATCCATCAGGCCGTGAACCGGTCGGCCACCTCAAGGGCCCGGTCGAGGATGTCGAGCCCCTCGTTCATCTCCTCCGCGGTGGTGGTGCACGGCGGCACGACGTGGGTGCGGTTGAAGTGCACGAACGGCCACAGACCCTCGGCCTTGCACGCGGCGGCGAACTCGTTCATCGGGCCTGCGGCAGCACCGGAGGCGTTGAACGGCACGAGCGGCTCGCGGGTCTCGGGGTTGCGGACGAGCTCGAGCCCCCAGAAGAAGCCCAACCCGCGCACCTCGCCGACGCTGGGGTGCTTGGCGGTGATCTCGGCCAGGCGGGGAGCCAGCACGGTGTCGCTGACCTTGCGGACGTTCTCGAGGATGCCCTCCTCCTCGAAGATCCGGATCGAGGCCACCGCGGAGGCGCACGCCAGCGGGTGGCCCGAGTAGGTCAGCCCGCCCGGGAAGGCCCGCTGCTCGAACGTCGCCGCGATCGCGGCCGAGATCACGACCCCGCCGAGCGGCACGTAGCCCGAGTTCACACCCTTGGCGAAGCAGATGAGGTCGGGGGTGACCCCCCAGTGGTCGACGGCGAACCACTCGCCGCAGCGCCCGAACCCGGACATGACCTCGTCGGCGATCCACACGATCCCGTGCTCGTCGCAGATCTCGCGGACCCCGGCGAGGTAGCCGTCCGGCGGAATGAGGATGCCGTTGGTCCCGACGATGGTCTCGAGCATGATCGCCGCGATCGTCGACGGACCCTCGACCATGATGACGTCGCGCAGGTGCTGCAGGGCGCGCTCGCACTCCTGCGCCTCGTCGGCGGCGTGGAACTGCGAGCGGTAGGGGTAGGGGCCCCAGAAGTGGACGATCCCCGGCATCCCCGGCTCGTTCGCCCAGCGGCGGGGGTCACCCGTCGCGGTGATCGATCCCGAGGTGGCCCCGTGGTAGCTGCGGTAGGTCGTGAGCACCTTGTGGCGACCGGTGTGCAGGCGCGCCATGCGCATGGCGTTCTCGGTGGCCTCGGCCCCGCCGTTGGTGAAGAACACCTTGTCGAGGTCGCCCGGGGCGCGCTCGGCGATCAGCCTGGCCGCCTCGGAGCGGGACTCGTCGGCGAAGCTCGGGGCGATGGTGCACTGACGGGCCGCGGCCTCCTGGATCGCCGCGACGAGCTTGGGATGCTGGTAGCCGATGTTGACGTTGACGAGCTGGCTGGAGAAGTCGAGGTACTTCTTGCCGTCGTAGTCCCAGAAGTGGCTGCCCGACGCCCCCGCGATGGGCAGGGGTGCGATGAGCGCCTGCGCCGACCACGAGTGGAAGACGTGGGCGCGGTCGTCACGCGCCACGGCGGCGCCACGCTCGGCGTCGGCGAGGATCACGGGTTCGGGGAAGGTGCTCATCGGGGGCCTTTCGCTGGGGTCGCGCTGGGTTTCGTGCCGTGGATGCCGTTCGCGCTGCGGTCGCGCTGGGGCGGGACTGCCCGGGACTGCCCGGGTCAGCCCGGCAGGGTGAAGATCGTGCGGTGCCAGGGCTTGTGGGCCACGGCGGTGACGTCGTGCATGACGTGCTTGACGTTGGTGTACTCGTCGAAGGAGTAGGCCGACATGTCCTTGCCGAACCCACTGTGCCGGTACCCGCCGTGCGGCATCTCGCTGATGATCGGGATGTGGTCGTTGATCCACACGCAGCCGGCCTTGATCTCGCGGGTGGCCCGGGCGGTGCGGTACGTGTCTCGTGACCACGCGGACGCGGCCAACCCGAACGGGGTGTCGTTGGCCAGGCGGATCGCCTCGTCGTCGTCGTCGAACGGCACGACGGCCAGCACCGGCCCGAAGACCTCGTCGCGCCAGATCTCGCTGTCGAGCGGCACGTCGGTGATGAGGGTCGGCTCGTAGTAGCAGCCTCGGGCGAGGTCGCCCTCGGGGGTGCGGCCTCCGGTGACGACGGTGGCGTACCCGCGGGCACGCTCGACCATGCCGGCGACCTTGGCCTGGTGGGCGGCCGAGCTGAGCGGGCCGAGGTCGGTCGCCTCGTCGGCCGTGGGGCCCATCCGCACCGCGGCCATGAGGTCGGCCACTCCCCGCACGAACTCGTCGTGCAGCGAGCGGTGGACGATGGCGCGCGTCGCGGCGGTGCAGTCCTGACCGGTGTTGATCAGCGATGCCGCGACGGCACCGTGGATGGCTGCCTCGAGGTCGGCGTCGTCGAACACCACGAACGGGGCCTTGCCGCCGAGCTCGAGGTGCACGCGCTTGCCGGTGGCAGCCGCGGTGGCCATCACCTGACGACCGACGGCCGTCGACCCGGTGAACGAGGTCATGTCGACGTCGGGGTGGCCGACGAGGTGGGCACCCGCGACCGGCCCCGTGCCGGTGACGACGTTGACGACGCCGGGGGGTGCGCCGGCCTCGGTGAACGCCTCGGCGAACAGCACCGACGTCAGCGGGGTGATCTCGGCGGGCTTGAGGACGATGGTGTTGCCGGCGGCGATCGCGGGCAGGACCTTCCAGGCGGCCATCTGCAGCGGGTAGTTCCACGGGGCGATCGACCCGACGACGCCGATGGGCTCGCGCCGGATCGAGCTCGTGTGGTCACCGGAGTACTCGGCGCTGGCCATGCCGTCGAGGCGACGGGCGGCGGCACCGAAGAACGCGGTGTTGTCGACGGTGCCGGGCACGTCGAACTCGCGGGCGAGGCGGATCGGCTTGCCCGCTTGGCGGCTCTCGAGCTGCGCGAGCTCCTCGGCGCGCTCGTCGAGCAGCCGGGCGGCCCTCAGGAGCACGGTCGAGCGCTCGGCGGGCGTGGCCCGGCTCCACTGCTCGAAGGCCTCGGATGCCGCGGCCACCGCCGCGTCGACGTCGTCGTGGCCCGCGAGGGTCACCGTCTCCAGGGTCTCGTTCGTGCTCGGGTCGAGGACGTCGAAGGTCTCGCCACTGGAGGCGTCACGCCGTTGGCCGCCGATGTACTGGTGCATGACGCGAGCATACGCATCGGCGCGGACCTAGGAAAAGCGAACCCAGAGGCGCGTGGGGCTACGGAATCCGTCGCGAGGTGAGCAACGGCATCCGATCTCGTTCATGCGATCAGTGCTGGTAGGTGCCGTGGATGATCGCCCGACCGAGGGTCTTGAAGGCGAGGTTGAACGACACGACGGCCGGGCTCGCGTCGGCGTCGACCCCGAGCGTCGGGGCGTTCACCGCGTGGACGACGAAGAAGTAGCGGTGCACCTGGTCACCCTCCGGCGGGGCGGCGCCCATGAAGCCGTGACCGCCGCCGTCGTGCCGCACGTGGAAGGCGCCGGCCGGGAGGTCGCCCGAGGCCGCACCGGTGGCCAGTTCGGTGACGTCGGCGGGGACGTCGACGAGCACCCAGTGCCAGAAGCCGGACGGGGTCGGGGCGTCGGGGTCGAAGCACGTGATGACGTAGCTCTGCGTGCCCTCGGGGGCGCCGCTCCACGACAGCTGCGGGGAGGTGTTGCCGAGGTGGGCGACCTGGTCGTCCTTCAGCGGGGCGCCGTCGGTGACATCGGTGCTCGTCACCGTGAAGCTGGCGACCCGGGGAAGCAGGTCGTAGGGGTTCGGGGCGACGGGGCGGTCAAGGCTCATCGGGTGCTCCTTCGTCGTCGGGGGTGGCGGGGGCGTGCATGGGGGCGCCGGGTGGGGCGTGCACCTCCGACGGTAGCCCCCATGGGGCCGGCAGCCCTGCGGATGTGCGCCCTTGCTCCCGTCGCAGATCCTTCCTCCGGACGTGCGCTCGTACTCCACTGGTGCGTTGCTGCACCAACGCACCAGCGGAGTACGGATCTGCGACGGGAGTAGGGCCCGCCATCCGGAGCAAGGACTCCACTCCGGGCCGCGTTGACACCGCGCACGGCCCAGAGGTCCGGCGCACGCGAACGGGGCGTCGACCACCGAAGTGGACGACGCCCCGTGGGCAGAACTGGTGAGTCGGCGTCAGCCGTTCACCGCGCGCTTGAGCTGCGCGGCAGCCTTGAAGCCGACCGAGGTCGAGGCGGCGATGGCGATCTCCTCGCCCGTCTGCGGGTTGCGACCGGTGCGAGCAGCGCGCTCACGGGTCTCGAACGCGCCGAAGCCGGCGAGGCGAACGTCCTCGCCCTTGGCCAGGCTCGCGGCGATGGCGTCGAGCGCTGCACCGATGACGGCCTCGGCGGTGGCCGCGGAGACGTCGGTGCTCGCGGCAACGGCCTGGGCGATGTCCTTCTTGGTCAT
>JAGNQK010000012.1:7324-29687 GCA_017989115.1 Dermatophilaceae bacterium
TGCGGCCACGGGTGGCGGGCCGTGGCGGGCGATCCGCCGACCCGTTGCCAGGGCATCGGCTGACCCGTCGACGACCGTTGCGGAGGCGAGGTCCGGGAACGCCTGCGCCACGGCCCAGGTCGCCGCCCCGGTGCCCCCGCCGATGTCGACGACAGAGCCGACGCGCAGGCCGGGCACCAGGTCGGTGGTGTGGCGCACGGCGCGCGTCACCGCGGCGTGCGTGGCCGGCATCCGGTACGCCGCGTAGGCGGCGGCCGTGGTCGGGTCGTGCAGGACCTGGGCCGTCGGCGGGGTACCGCTGCGGTAGGCCTCGATGAGGGATGCCGTGGCGCGCCGCAGGGCGTCGGCCGGAAGCCCGTCGAGCACGGCCTCGAGGGCCGAGGCGAGGCTGGGGGTGAGGGGGCTCGACACGCGCACATTGTGCCGCCAGCGGGATGATCGCGAGGAGTTGCGGCGTTCTGGCTGAGTCCACGGTGTCGCGGAATATACCCACAGGGGTATGCTGTTGACGTCGCTGGACCCCAGCCGACCATCACTTCAGGAGTGTTCACCATGGCCACCGTCGAGCTCACCGCCGACACGTTCGAGAAGACCGTCACGACGAGCGACATCGTGCTCGTCGATTTCTGGGCTTCCTGGTGCGGCCCGTGCCGCCAGTTCGCGCCGACCTACGAGAAGTCGAGCGAGAAGCACACCGACGTCGTCTTCGGCAAGGTCGACACCGAGGCCGAGCAGGCCCTCGCCGGCGCCGCCCAGATCACCTCGATCCCCACGATCATGGCCTTCCGCGAAGGTGTCCTCGTCTACCGTCAGGCCGGAGCGCTGCCGCCCGCCGGTCTCGAGCAGGTCATCGACGGCATCAAGGCCCTGGACATGGACGACGTCCGTGCCCAGGTGCAGGCCCAGGCCCAGCAGGCCGTGGCCCAGCAGTCCCAAGCCTGACCCAGCAGCCCGACCCCGTTCGATCCGAGAGAAAAGGCCCCGGCATGGAGCTCAACCCCGACGAGATGCAGGCGATCGTCAAGCGCCTCAAGCGTGCCCAGGGCCAGATCGGCGGCATCCTCAAGATGATCGACGACGGCCGAGAGTGCCAGGACATCGTCACCCAGCTGGCGGCGGTCTCCAAGGCCGTGGACCGGGCCGGGTTCGCCGTCATCGCGCTCGGCCTGCGCCAGTGCATCGTCGACCCCGACTCCCACGAGATGGACGTCGACTCCATGGAGAAGCTCTTCCTCTCGCTGGCGTGAGGGCGTCGTCGTGACCGCGAGGCCGGTGAGCACGAGCGCCGCCGACTGGGACCGCCGCTACGGCGGGGCTGACCTCGTGTGGTCGGCCGAGCCGAACGTGTGGGTCCGCGAGCGGTGCGAGGGCCTGCCACCCGGGTGGGCGCTCGACGTCGCTGCCGGCGAGGGGCGCAACGCGCTCTGGTTGGTCGAGCAGGGGTGGGATGCCGTGGCCACCGACTTCTCGGCCGTCGCCGTCGCGCGCATGGGCGAGATCGCCGACCGCCGCCTCGGTGACCGGCGAGGTGCGTTCACCGCCGTCGTGGCCGACGCGACCGGGCCGCAGCCCCGTCCCCCGAGTGACCTGTCGGTCGATTCGGGGACGGGTGGGTTCGAGCTGGTGCTGCTCGTCTACCTGCACCTGCCGCCCGAGCAGTGGCGTGCCGCGCTCGCGGCCGCGGTGGATGCCGCCGGCCCCGGTGGTGCGGTGCTCGTCGTCGCGCATGCCCTGCGCAACCTCACCGAGGGTGTGGGTGGCCCTCAGGACCCCGGCATCCTGCTCGACCCTGAAGCTGTCGTCGACAGTGCCGCCGGTCTGCCCGTCGACGTCGAGCTGGCAGAGCTGCGCGAGCGGGTGGTGCCCGGAGCCGACCGCCCGGCCCTGGACTCGGTGGTGCTGTTCCGCACGCGCTGACCCTGCGGGGTCGAGTCGCAGGTGCACGGTTTCGCGGGCGATGTCACCTCGACCCGGCCCGGCGCCGTCGACCGCTCTCCGGCGTGCCAGGTGCGGTAGCCGCCGTCGAGGTTGCGCACGTCGCGCCCGTGCTGGGCCAGGATCCGCGCGGCCGTGTGCCCGCGCACCCCGACCGCGCAGTGCACGATGACGGGGCCGTCGGGGATCTCGTCGAGGCGGTCGCGCAGCTCGTTCAGCGGGATGTGCACCGACCCGTCGATGACGCGCCCGCCCGCGCGCTCCGAGGCCTCGCGCACGTCGAGGACCACCGCTCCGGCGGCCACGGCATCCGACACCTCGTGCCACTGGATCGACCGGCTCGTACCCGTGCGCAGGTTCTCGGCGATGTGCCCGAGCATGTTGACGGGGTCCTTCGCCGACGAGAACGCCGGCGCGTAGGCGAGCTCGAGATCCGCCAGGGCGCTCGCCGTCAGCCGTCCCGCCATGGCGGTCGCGATGACGTCGATGCGCTTGTCGACCCCCGACTCGCCGACCCCCTGGGCGCCGAGGATCTCGTCGGTCAGCGGGTCGACGAGGAGCTTGAGCGCCATCGTGTCGGCGCCCGGGTAGTACGTCGCGTGGGATGCCGGGTGGGTGTGGATGGCGCGCACCTCTCGTCCCGCGGCGCGCAGCCGCTTCTCCGACCACCCGGTCGACGCGACCTGGAGCCCGAAGACGCCGACGATGGCGGTCCCGAGCACCGGCCGGTTCCGAACGGCCTGGCCGGCGATGACATCGGCGGCGCGACGGCCCTGGAGGTTCGCGGTGTTCGCGAGGGGGATGAGCGCTGCGGTGCCGTCGACGGCATCCGTCTTCTCGACCGCGTCACCGACGGCGAGGATGTCGGGGTCGCTCGTGCGCAGCTGGTCGTCGACGAGGATGCCGCCGCGCTCGCCGATCGCGAGCCCCGCCTGCTCGGCGAGGGTGGTCTCGGGGCGCACGCCGATGGCGGCGATGACGACGTCGGCGGGCAGGGTGTCGCCGGTGGCCAGGGTGACGGCGTGGGGGCCGACCGCGGCGACCGCCGATCCCAGCCGGAGGTCGACGCCGTGGGCGCGCATCCGGTCGTGCACCGGCGTCGCCATCTCGGGGTCGATGGGTGCCATGACCTGGTCGGCCGCCTCGACGACCGCCACGTCCAGGCCAAGGTGCACGAGGTTCTCGGCGACCTCGACGCCGATGAACCCGCCACCGATGACCACGGCGGTGCTGGCGCCGGCGGCGGCTGCGACGAGGGCGTCGGTGTCCTCGACGTCGCGCAGCGACAGGGCGCGCTCGATGCCCGGGATCGGGGGTCGCACCGCGCGGGCGCCGGTGGAGAGGACGAGGTGGTCGTAGGGCAGCTCGAGGTCGTCGCCCGTTTCGAGGTTGCGGACGGTGACGGCGTGGCGGGCCCGGTCGATGGAGAGCACCTCGTGGTGCACCCGGACGTCGAGGGCGAAGCGGTCGTGCAGCGACTGCGGGGTCTGCAGCAGCAGGTCGGAGCGCTGCTCGATGACGCCGCCCACGTGGTACGGCAGACCGCAGTTGGCGTAGGACACGTGGCCGCTGCGTTCGAGCACGGTGATCTCGGCGTTCTCGGACAGGCGGCGCAGGCGGGTCGCCGCGCTCATACCGCCGGCGACACCCCCGATGACGATGACTCTCATGATGCTCAACTATACCCCGTGGGGTATGCTTGTCTCACTTCACCCCCCAATCTCGAGGAGATCCCGGCATGTGCCGAGCAGTGACCTGCCGCAAGTGCGGCAAGACGACCTGGGCCGGCTGCGGCCAGCACGTCGACAGCGTGATGCGCGGTGTGCCCAGCGGTGACCGGTGCAAGGGCCACGAGGGCGAGCCGAGCACGGGCTTCTTCTCCAAGCTCTTCGGTCGCTGACCTCGCTCCCGACGCCCCGGTGACCGCGCGGTCAGCGGGGCGTCGCGCTGCCCGTGACGAACCAGCTCCACGGGGTGGCGACCCCGCCGGAGACGAAACCCTCATAGGTCAGTTCGACGTCGTACCCTGCGCTGCGCAGCAGCCCGGCGATGTCCCGGTCGACGTGGCACCCGCCGGCGACCCGCCCCCACAGCGGCTGGATCCGTCGCTGGATGCCCGCAACTCGCCGACTCGGCGCCGCCGAGTGCTCGACGAACCGCAGCTGCCCGCCGGGGCGCAGCACTCGGCGGGCCTCGTGCAGGGCCCGCTCGACCTCGGGCACGGTGCACAGGGTCCACGTCGAGACGACGGTGTCGACACTGGCGTCGGGCACCGGCAGGTCGGAGCCGTCCAGACCGACGCGAGTGACCGGCATCCCGGATGCCGTGACGCGCGCCTTCGCGCGCGCCCACGCGAGGTCGGCGGGCTCCACGGCGAGGACCCGAGTCACCGTGTCGCCGTAGTAGGGCAGGTTGCGCCCGGAGCCGAAGCCGATCTCGAGGACCTCACCGGTGGCGCCGACGCACACGGTGGTGCGCCACGTGCCCGACGTCGCGTCGGCCAGGGCGACGTCGACCAGGCGCGGAAGAGCCTGCTCGTCCCACCATCGACGCACGCTCGTCATCAAGCCATTGTGTCGTGGGAGGTCAGCGGGTGGGGTCGACGAGCACGATGCCGCGCGACGGCGTGGAGCCCATCGCCACGAGCGCGGAGCCGGCCTCCTCGAGCCCGAGCGGCTCACCCGGCGCGATCATCGCGCGCAGGTCCAGCCGCCGGCTGGCGATGTCGTCGAGCAGCGCGGGGTAGTCGGCCGCGGCCATCCCGTGGCTGCCGAGCACGTCGAGCTCCCACCCGATGACCCGCTCCATGGGGATGTCGGCGCGCCCCGCGGCAGGCGGCAGCAGCCCCACCTGGACGTGTCTGCCCCGGCGCCCCAACGACAGGATGCCGGTGCGGCAGGCCTCGGGGGACCCCAGTGCGTCGATGCTCACGTCGACACCCCCGCCCGCCCAGTGCGTGACGGCGGCGATCACCTTGTCAGGGCCGATCGAGGCGTCGACGACCTCGTCGGCGCCCTGGTCGAGGGCCCGGTCCAGGGATGCCGCGGAGACGTCGACGGCGCACACCCGCGCGCCACGGCTGCGGGCCACGGCCACGGCGGCGAGCCCCACCCCGCCGGCACCGATGACGACGACGCTCTCACCGCCGACCACCTGGGCCCGGGCGGCCACGGCCCGGTAGGCCGTCGCGACGCGGCAGCCCAGACCGGCCGCCATCGCCGGGTCGAGGCCGTCGGGCAGGGCCACGAGGTTGGTCGTCGCCGCGTGGACGACGACGAGCTCGGCGAACGAGCCGGGGTCGGTGAAGCCCGGCTGGCGCTGGTTCGGGCACACCTGCCCGGCACCGGCCGCGCACACGGGGCACGCGCCGCACGCGAAGACGAAGGGTGCGGTGACGGCGCGACCCAGCCACCCGGCATCCACGCCCTCACCCACGGCCCCGACGACTCCGGCGAACTCGTGACCCGGGGTGTGGGGGAACGTGGCGATGTCGCTGTCGTGGCCCATCCAGCCGTGCCAGTCGCTGCGGCACAGGCCGCTCGCGGTGACGCGCACGACCGCGCCGCCGGGGGGTGCGACCGGGTCGGGGAGGGTGGTCACGACGGGGGTGGCGCCGAACGCGGAGTAGGTCAGGGCTCGCATGCGCCCAGCCTGCCAGCCCTCTCGCCGTGAGTGCGGAAGTGGTTGCCTGGGCCACCACTTCCGCACTCGGCGCGTGGGCTGAGGGGGATCAGGATGCCGTGGCGTGCGCGCGCTCCCACGCGCCGTAGCCGCCGAGGATGTCGGAGACGTCGGCGAAGCCCTGGGCGCGCAGCAGGCTCGCGGCGACGCTGCTGCGCCACCCACCCGCGCAGTAGGCGACCACCGGGCGGCTCGGGTCGAGCTCGCCCGACCGGCGCGCCAGCTCGGCGAGGGGGATGTGGGTCGCCCCGGCCACCCCGCCGGCCTCGAGCTCGCCGGCGTTGCGGATGTCGACGACCTGCACCTCGTCGCGGGCGAACGCGGCATCCGCCTCGGCGACGGTGAGGCGGCTGGCCCGGGTCACGTCGTCCTCGTGCGAGAGGAAGTAGGCCTCGGGGTCGGCGACGTAGCCGACGACGTGGTCGAAGCCGATGCGGGCGAAGCGCGTGGCGACGTCCTGCTCGACCCCCTCGGGGGCGATGACGACGACCTGCTGGTCGGGCGTGAACACCATGCCGACCGTCTCGGCCATCCGGCCGTCGGCGGGCACGTTGATCGACCCGCGCAGGTGGGCCGCGGCGAACTCCTGGACATCGCGAGCATCGTGCACGACCGCACCGGCTGCGAGCGCCGCCTCGACCTGCTCGGCCGTGAGGGCCGGCGCCGCGGCGTCGAGGTCACGCACGTCGCGCTCCTGCTTGTTCAGGGTCGCGTTGTAGAGGAAGTAGGCCGGTGCGGCGGGCTGGCCCTCGGTGACGACGGCGACGAACTCCTCCTGCGACATCGGCTGGCACGCGTAGTTGAAGGCGCGCTGCTCACCGATGGTCGACTGGGTCTCGGTCGACAGGTTCTTGCCGCACGCCGAACCGGCGCCGTGGGCCGGGAAGACGCGCACGGCATCCGGCAACCCCATGAGCTTGCGCTGGATCGAGTCGTAGAGCATGACGCCGAGTTCGTCGGCGGTCACGCCGACGGAGGCGAGCAGGTCAGGGCGGCCGACGTCGCCGATGAAGAGTGCGTCGCCGGTGAGGACGCCGTAGGCCACCTCGTCGTCGGCGTGTTCGTAGACCAGGACCGAGATCGACTCGGGGGTGTGGCCGGGGGTGGCCATGATCTCCAGGGTCACGTCGCCGAGGGAGATGCGCTCGCCGTCGGCGAGGTGGCGCACCGGGAAGTCGGCCGCGGCGGCCTCGCCGTAGCCGATCCACGCACCGGTCTCTCGGGCGAGCTCGAGGTGGCCGGAGACGAAGTCGGCGTGGAAGTGGGTGTTGATGACCCCGATGATGGACAGGCCCTTGGCGCGCGCGTCGTCGAGGTACTCGGCGACGTCACGTCGGGGGTCGACGACGACGGCCTGGCCGGTGGACTCGTCGGCCACGAGGTAGGAAGCCTGGGAGAGGCAGTCGAGGTAGTACTGGGTGAAGATCACGCAATCCTCCAGGGATGGCTACGAGTGGAGTGTGGTCGATGTGCTCAACAGATACCCTAGGGGGTATATTTCCGTGGAGCAAGCCACCCGTTCAACCCCGACCCCTGGAGCCCTTCGTGACCCACCTGCCAGTCTCCGCCAGCCACGTCCTGCGAGGCCGCCGCCCCGCCCGTGCCTCTCGGGCCGGCCGCTCCTCCGGCCGCACCGGCCGCCCCCTCCTCGTGTCGGTGCTCGCGGTGGCGTCCATCGCGCTCGCCGGCTGCTCGAGCGACGCGGGATCCGAGGCGTCGGTCACGGCCGGCCCGACCGCCGCCAGCGCCCCGGCCAGTGGCGCCGAGCTCGACGCAGCGGGCTTCGCGGCGGCGCTGAAGCTGCCCGGCACGACGATCATCGACGTTCGCACCGCTGCCGAGTTCGCCGAGGGCCACCTGCCGGGAGCCGTCAACATCGACATCGCGTCGCCCGACTTCGCCGCCCAGGTCTCGGCCCTCGACCCCAGCGCGCCGTACGCCGTGTACTGCCGGTCGGGCAACCGCTCGGCCAGCGCGCTCGCCGAGATGGCCGCGGTCGGGATGACCGGCGCCTACCACCTCGGTGGCGGGATCGGCGCCTGGCAGAGCGCCGGCGGCGAGGTCGTCACCGGCTGATCTCCGACTCCGGCGGGGCTGCGCGCGGTCGAGGTGATACCGCTCGGGTAAGCGTGCACCTGGGGCTCGACTCCGGCGGGGCTGCGCGCGGTCGAGGTGTTATCGATCGCAGATCCGCGCGTTAACACCTCCACTCCGCCGGGCGCGCGCGGGGTCGACTGCTGAGGCCCGGCTGCAGGCGAAGGTCCCTGCCGGAACTTCTGCCTCGCCCCCCGGAACATCTCCGCCGTCCCAGTGACGGCGGAGAACTTCGCGTCCGGCGGCGGGGGGGGGGGCGTGCGGGATCACCTCCATCCGGTGCGGCGACCCAGGTCCGGCCCGGATGGCTGCGGGTCACGGTTGGGACACGACGCGCGGCAATCACTGGACGCCCGACCCCTGGCTGTGACCACAATGGTGCGTGGTGGATGGGAGCGCTCCCACGGAGCACACGGAGGCCGGGCCCAAGGCTCGCTCCGCCCGTCCCGAGCCGTCTGGCACCCGTGCCGGGGCCGTCCGGGAACCCGGCACCGGCACGGGAGCCAGGCGGCCCCCCACCATCGAGGAGGTCGCTCGCCTCGCCGGCGTGGGGCGTGGCACGGCATCCCGGGTGGTCAACGGCTCGCCGCACGTCTCGGCCCCTACGCGAGAGGCCGTCAACCGGGCCGTCGACGAGCTGGGCTACGTGCCCAACCGGGCCGCGCGCTCGCTGGTCACCCGGCGCACCGACATCGTCGCCCTCGTCGTCTCCGAGACGGGAGACCGCATCTTCGGGGAGCCCTACTTCGCGGCGGCCGTGCGTGGCATCGGCGAGCGGATCGCGCAGTCGCCCTACCAGCTCGTGCTCACGATGGCCGGCAGCCAGCGCGAGCGGGGGCGGGTGGCCGACTACCTCACCGACCAGTACGTCGACGGGGTGCTCCTGCTGTCGCTGCACGGCCCCGAGGACCTGCCGACCGTTGTCGAGTCGCGCGGGGTGCCGACGGTCTGCGGGGGCCGCGTGCCCGGCATCCAGCCCGCGTGCGTCGTCGACGTCGACAACCGCTCGGGGGGCTTCTCCGCCGTCGAGCACCTGCTCGCACGGGGGCGACGGCGGATCGCCGTGCTCACCGGGCCGCGGGACATGGCGTCGGGCCTGGACCGTCTCGAGGGCGCCCGCGATGCCGTGGCCGCTGCGGGCCTGCCAGCAGACACCCTCATCGTCGAACCGGGCGACTACAGCGAGGCCAGTGGCGAGGTCGCGATGCGCCAGGTGCTCCTCACCGGACCCACCCCGGATGCCGTGTTCGCGGCGTCCGACCTCATGGCGATGGGTGCGCTTCGCGTCCTTCGTGGGGCGGGCCTCAGCGTGCCGGGAGACGTCGCCGTCGTCGGGTTCGACGACTCGCCGGTGTGCCGTCACACCGACCCCGGGCTGACGAGCGTGCACCAGCCCGTCGAGGAGATGGGGCGCGTGATGGCCGACCTGCTGCTCGCCCGGCTGGCGGGGGAGCACCCGCCGGCGCAGACCGTGCTGCCGACCCGGCTCGTCGAGCGCGGCTCGACGTAACTGGGGCTGATCTGGGCGCCCAAAGTGCGGGTGATGACGACCGGGTGCCGGGCTACGCCCGTCGCTCCGGCGCCGCGCCCCAAGTCGGTGACCTCGGAGTTGGACCTGCGCCAAGAGTCACGTTTTGGTAACGGGGCGGTTTCGGCGTGCGGGTGTGGCCGTGGGGCGCCATTGTTTCCCCTCGGGCCCTCGGGCCCTCGGGCCCTCGTCCTTGTCGGTTGGGTTGAGGGGTAGTTGTGGAGTCGTCGCGGGGTTATCACTGGTTCTTTGATGGTGCGTCGGCTCGATTGCTGGGGCGGGTGGTCGGGGTTGTTGCGGCGGCGGTGTTGGTGCCGACGATGGCGCAGGCGGCCCCGCCGCAGGTGGAGGTCGTCACTGCCGCGGTGAAGCCGAAGCCGGTGACCTCGGCCGCGGATGCGGTTTCGGCTGCAGTGTCGGCGCGGGCGCAGGGTGCCCGGGTTGAGGTTGAAGAACTGCGGGATGAGTTCTCGACGACGTGGGTGAACCCGGATGGGTCCTTCACGACGCAGGCGCACGCGGGGGTGCAGCGGTTCAAGGACGCCAAGGGTTCCTGGCGCAACGTCGACCTGAACCTGGTCGAACGATCAGACGGGACGGTCGGGGCGAAGTCGCACCCGCTGGGGGTGTCGCTGGCGGACAAGTCCAAGGGCGCCGGCGGCGGCGCGAAGGGCGCGACTGCCACTGATTTGGTGGTGGTGGATGAGAAGCCGGGGAAGGACAAGGCGGCACGTCAGGTCGTCCTTGGCTGGCCGGGCAAGCTTGCGGCGCCGGTGTTGGACGGGACGCGGGCGACGTACACGGATGTGTCCCCGGGTGTGGATGTGGTGGTGGAGTCGCGCCGGTCGGGGTTTGAGCAGCTCACGGTGATCCGGGACGAGGCCGCGTTGGACGCGCTGGTGGCGGCCGCCGGTGGCGGTGACGTGTCGTGGTCGTTGCTGGTGAAGACGAAGGGTTTGTCGGCGCGGGCGGAGAACGACGGCAGTGTGTCGTTCGTCGACGCCAAGGGGGTGGTGGTCTCCCGGTTCGCGACACCAATCGCGTGGGACGGCAAGGTTGATGAGCGGTCGGGGGAGAAGGTCAACGCCTCCCCGGTGGGGGTGTCGGTGGCGCAGAAGGGCAAGGGTCAGGCGGTGTTGACGTTGACCCCGGACCGGGGGTGGTTGCGCGACCCTGCGCGGGTGTTCCCGATCACGGTGGACCCCACCTACGCGACGGGGGCGAACACGTACCCGTTGTTCGATGCGTACGTGCAGCGGGGGAACACCTATGACGCGTCCGCGGAGACGCAGTTGAAGGTGGGGACCAGTGATGGTGGGGGGCCGATCACGGCGCGGTCGTTCTTGAAGTTCGGGTTCACCAACTTCAAGAACCTGTCGATCAAGTCGGCGTCGTTGTCGTTGTACGAGACGCATTCGTACTCGTGCACGGCGAAGCCGTTCTATGTGCATTCGACGTCGGACATCGCGACTCCAACGTCGTTGCGGTGGTCGAACCAGCCGGGTGCTGGGACGCAGTACGGGTCGGCGACGGTGGCGAAGGGGTTCTCGTCGTCGTGCGCGGCGGGGCGGGTGTCGGTGCCGATCACGGGGTTGGTGTCGGCGTGGGCGGGCAACGCGTACTCCACTGGGTGGTTGCGGTTGTCGGCGTCAGAGACGGACAACTACGGGTGGAAGAAGTTCGCGTCGTCGGAGACGTCGACCGATCCGTACATCACGTTCACGTACAACCGCAAGCCGAACGCGGCGTCGGCGCCGGCGTTGACGGCGCCTGAGTCGTATCAGTTCACCCCGTTGTCGGGGTCGACGTCGTGGTTCACCACTGCGGCCAGGCCGACGTTCACGTCGACCGCGAGCGACCCGGACGGTAACGGGTACACGGTGACCACGGAGGTGCATTCGTCGACGTCGGGATCGAGCCTGGTGACGTGGTGTACCAGTGGGAGGTCCACGGACCCGTACACGTACACCGCGTCGGGGGTTCCGGCGTCGTGCGCCATCCCCACGACGCGGGCGGCGTTGGCGAACAACACGGTGTACTACGCCCGGACCGCCGTCAGCGATGACCAAGGTTTGTGGAATGGGACGTGGTCGCCGTGGACGGCGTTCTACACGGCTTTCAACAACCCGCCGGTCCCGGTGATCTCGTGCCCGGCACCGTTCGCCGCGGACGGGACGTGGCTGCCCAGCGCGCCGTCGTCGCCGACGGTGACCTGCACCATCACCGCTGCGGGTGTGGTGGGAGACTACGGCGCGGCGGGGTACCTCGATGTCAGTGTTGACGGTGCGCCGGTGTCGCGGGTGAAGATCCCGGCCAGTACCGATCCGACCGTGGCGAAGACGACTGTCACGGTCAACGTCGGAGTCAAGGGTGCGCATGGGATCACCGCGACCGCGGTGTCGCGGGCGCTGAAGACGTCACCGACGGTGACGTACGGGTTCGGGTGGGGTGACGCGGCGTCGTTGACGTCACCGGGCACCGGTGCGACCTCCTCCGGCAAGGTGGTCGTGGCGGCGGGTGGCCCACCGCGGGGTGGAGCGACCGCCGTTACGGCGCAGGTGCAGTGGCGTGTGGCCGGTTCGGCTGCGGGGGCGTGGACGGACGCAGCGGGGCCGGTGCCGGTGGCGGCACCGAGCGCGTCGACGTTGGCGGCGTTCACGTCCGTGTTTGATCTGAAGTCAGCGGTGCGTGAAACAGGGGCCACGGTTGATGTGCCTGAGCGGACCCCGGTGCGCCTGGATGTCCAGGTGTGTTTCACCTACGCGGGCACGGCGGTGACGCGGTGCACGTGGGAACCGTCACCCGTCACAGTCACGCGGTTGCCGCACGCGTTCGGTGACGGGTACCCGACCACGGATGCCGGGGTGGGGCAGGTCGCGCAGTACACCGGTGAGGTCGCGATCTCCGGGACGGACGTGTCCGTGCCGGGGTACACCGGCGACATCAGCATCTCCCGATCGCACACTTCCTTCGCCGGTGACGGTTCTGTCGCGAACTGGCCCACGGATTCTGTGACGGGGGTGTTCGGGCCAGGGTTCACCGCGAACCTCGACGGCGCGGACGCCGGCCTGGCCGGGCTCACCGTGGTCGACAACACCGGTATCGACGCCTCGGTCGCGTTTGTCGACGAGGAAGGTGAACCGTTGGTGTTCACCACCGCTGCGGGCACCCGCGCCTACCCCACCGGGGCGACCACGTACGTCCCGGCCACCGACGACACCCTCGAGGCGGGCATCACGATGAAGTGGGCCGGGACCGGCACCGCCGCGGTGATCTCGCTGACGGAGGAGGACGGCACCGTCACGACGTGGAAACCCGTCGCAGCACCCGCGCTGGCGGGAACGGTGTGGAAGCCGGCGACGATCACCGAGCCCGGAACGGTCGGGGCGACGACGTTCGGGCACGACCCCACCTCTGGGCGGGTGACCCGGATCGTGGCACCCGTGCCGGACGGCATGGCCGGCACGTCCTGCCCCACCGCGGGGGCCTTGGTCAAGGGGTGCCGCGCCCTGGACATCACCTACGCGGCCACGACGACCGCAGCTTCGACTGTCCCCGGTGATTTCACGGGTCGGGTGAAGTCGGTGTCGGCGACGTTGTGGAACCCCACCACGTCAGCGATGGCGACCACCGTGGTCGCGCAGTACACCTACGACACCGCCGGCCGGTTGCGGTCGGTCATCGACCCCCGCACTGGTTTGGGAACGGCGTACACGTGGCACGGCACGTCGACGCGGATCGCGTCAGTGACCCAGACGGGGATGGCCGCCACGAAGCTGACGTACGACGGGGACGGGAAGATCACGCAGGTCTCGCGGGAGAACCCGACAACCGTCGGCGGCGCTGATGTCACGGTCGCCCGGTACGTGTACGACGTCCCCACCTTCGGGGCGGGGCTGCCCACGGTGAATGACACGCACACCGCGTGGCAGCAGGCCAAGGAAGCGGTGACCGGGTACGCGGTGTTCGGGCAGGACTACACCGGAGCGGTGTCCGGGTCCGGGGTGGACTGGAGCTACGGAGACCTGTCCTACGTTGACGACCTCGGGTACACCGTGAACACCGCCAGCTACGGTGCGGGGGCGTGGCTGGTCACCGCGACCGACTACGACGGCGAGGGCAACGTCATCCGTGAGCTTGACGCGTCCGCGACCGCGGCCGCACGGGCCACCCCTGGGCTGTCGGCGGCGCAGGTTGACGCGATGTCCACCCGCACCGTGTACAACACCGAGATCAAGAACACCGAAGGGGTGGTGGTGCTTGCTAGCAGCTCGCGGGTCACTGACACCTACGGCCCGACCCGCCTTGTCGCCCTCGCGGACGGCACCCAGGTCCAGGCCCGCCCGCACACCAGCACGACGTATGATCAGGGCGCGCCGACGACACTGAACCCGGCCACGGGCCAGCACTGGTCGCTGCCGACCACCATCACCACCGGTGCCGCCTCTCCTGGTGCGGCGCCGGGATCCGCGGACATCGAGGTCATCTCCACGGTCGTCAACGGGTACACCAAGCTCAACCCTGCGGACGCCACCGAGGGTGACCCGTGGACCCTGGGTTCCCCGTCCACGGTCACCACCGCGGGCATCACCCGCAAGACCAGGGTCGACACCGCCGGTCGGGTCACCGACACACTCCAGCCGATGTCGACCGGGGCCGATGCGGGAACGACGAAGACGGCGTATTTCACCGTCGCCGCGCAGGCCGCCCCGAACGCCGCGTGTGGGGGGAAGCCGGAGTGGGCGGGGTTGACGTGCCGCACCTACCCGGCGGCAGCACCCGACTCTGGCCCGTTCCTGCCGGATGAGGCCACGACCGGGTACACGATGTGGCTGCACCCGCGAACCGTCGTGGAAACGTCCGGGGCCGCGACCCGCACTACCACCACCGAGTACGACTCCGCGGAGCGGGCGGTCTCGTCCAAGACGACCACGGCAGGGCTGACCGGGTCTACGGCGCGCCCTGGGTCGTTTACGAAGTACCGCACCGACAATGGGCTCGTGGCCTACACCGGGGTGTTGACTGCGGCCGGTACTGACGCCGAGACCGCGGGCCGGACCACGCCCACCTATGACAGGTGGGGCCGCACCACCAGTAGCGTCGGGGATGCCGGCACTGTCACCACGCTCTTCGACGCCGCGGGCCGGGTCGCAACAGTCACCGACGCCAAGGGCACGACGACGTTCGGGTACGACGGCACCGGTGAGCGGCGCGGGCTGCTCACCTCGCAGACCGTGACTCGTGGCGGGTCCGCCGGCACCCTGACGTACACGGCGGCCTATGACGCGGATGGGAACCTGACCTCGCAGACCATGCCCGGCGGGATCCGGCAGGTCACCACCTACGACTCCGTGGGTGAACCTGTCGGGTTGGAGTACCGGGGCCAGGTCACCACCGTGGAGGAGGTCACCGACCCCGTGACCGGTGAATCCACGTGGAACCCGACCGGGGTTGTGGCTGACCAGCCGTGGCTGACCTGGTCAACCGTGAACGACGTCACAGGCCGGGTGCGGTTCGAGGCCACCGGTCAAGGTGCCGCGTTCAGCACCGGGACCGGGGTCACCGACCTCGAGGACGTCACACCGTGGGTTGCGTCCACCGGGGACGCCTCCAGCTACGCCCGCGAGTACACCTACGACGGTGCCGGCCGCCTGACCCGGGCCCGGGACAACACCACCGCCATCGACCCGGCCACCGGAGACCTGACCTCGAGCTGCACCGACCGGGCGTACACGTTCAACACCAACGGCAACCGCACGAAGCTGGTCACCACGACCCGCCCGGGTGGGGACTGCGCTACTGCGGGCACCACCACGACGGTGAACACGACCGGGTGGGACACCGCCGACCGGGCCACCACCGGCCGTAACGGGACCGGGTCGTACGTGTACGACCTGTTCGGGCGGCAGACCACCCTGCCGAGCTCTGACGCGCCGAACCCTGCCGGTGGGAACATCACCTTGGGCTACTTCGACGACGACCTGGCCCGCACGGTCACCCAGGGCGGAACGTCGACGACGTTCACTCTCGACGCTAACGGGCGACGCTCCACCCAGTCCACGGTTGACGGTTCGGGGACCACGACCACGGTGCGCCGGTACACCGACGGCGGGGACAACCCCGCCTGGGTCGACACCACGACCCCCGGGACGGGCACGACCACCACGCGGTTCACCGAAGCCATCGGTGGCGACCTGTCCGCCACCATCGCCTCCGACGGCGGCCTGATCATCTCGTTGGGCAACCCCCACGGCGACGTCGTCACCACCATCGGCATCTCCGCCGACCAGGCCGCGACCACCCCCGCCACCGCCATCAGCGGGTGGGCCACCTACGACGAATACGGCAACACCACCACCGCGGATGCCGTCGACGGCACCCTCGGCTACGGCTGGCTCGGAGCCAAGCAACGCGCCACCAGCGCAGCCACCGCCGGACTCACGTTGATGGGCGTCCGCCTGTACAACGCGGCCAGGGGGCTGTTCACCTCCCTCGACCCCATCCCCGGAGGCAACGACACCGCGTACACGTACCCCTCCGACCCCATCAACATGTTCGACCTCGACGGACGTTGGGGCTGGCTCCGTAAGTCGGCCAAGTGGCTCGGCGTCGCTGCAGCTGTTGGATGCGTTGTTGCCACAGCGGGCGTGTGCGGTGGCCTTGCGTTTGCTGCCGTGGCAGCCAGTGCTGCTTGGAACGCGCGTCAGGCGTACGCCGGTCGGCAGTCTTGGAAGCGGGCGGCAATCAACACGGGATTTGACGCAGCCTCCCTCGCGTTTCGCCCATTACGAGCCTGGAACACGCGTAGAGCGGGGTCCGTGGCCAGATATGCAAAGTCCTTTCACATTGGCAGGCATCGGGTGAGTTCAATTGGGCACCAGGGGCGTACAAGAATCTCACACCGTGCGCGATGGCACTTCGCGCACACCGCGAAGACTTGGCGCACCAGGCCATGGAGATCGGCAGGGGTTGCCGCGGTCAATGCTGGATATGGCGCGCGGTCGTACCGGGAGCATTCCTGGTGACCCTTTTCAATTCGTGGGAAGACGTCCTCAGCATGCTGGTCTTTTGCCTGACTTTGAATTATTTAGGATGGCGAAAGGTAGAGATTTCGTGGGCCCTGCCGGCGGCCCTCGCCCTCTTCTTTGCTTGGGTGGGTGTCGCATGTTCTTCTCAGCAGTGGCCGCAGTTTGCGTCGACGGGGGCCCTGCTTCTACATCTCATTGTGGCGGCGTCGCTAGTCGCTGCCATTCGATGTCACATCGAATGGCGAGCATCACGAGGTCACCTACGAATGACGCCAGCAGGGCGGCGGAGAGACGGCGCGTGAGGCTGAAGGGGAGCGGAAGCGCCCCGAGGGCTGGTCTCGGATCTGAAGGGTTCGGTGAGTGTTGCCGCATCGTCTCCCACCGGAGAGGATGCGCATCATGGGTTGAGGCGGTCGGGGCGGGTGTAGATCGACAGGGTCGGATGCCGGGTGAACGCCACGAGCGTGATGCCGCAGTCCGCGGCTAGCTCGACCGCCAGCGACGTCGGTGCCCCCACGGCCACGACCGCCGGGATGCCGGCCACGCCCCGGTTAGCGGCAGCGGCTCGACCCGGGCCGCAGCACCCGCGACCTTGTCGACCGCGTTGGGCAGCATCTGGCCGCTCGGCGCGAGCAGCGGCACGTTGGTCGCACGGCGTCGCCGACGGCCGTCCGGCATCCGTGCCCCGCTGCCACGATGACGTCATGGCCCTCGATGTCGAGCTGACCCAGCTGCGTGACTTCCTCGCCGACCACGAGCCGTTCGACGCCCTGCCGCCCCACGTCCTGGACCGCCTGCCGGCGCGGATGACGGTGCAGTACTTCCGCCGTGGCAGCCGCCTCATCGAGAAGGGCCGCGACAACCACCACCTCTATGTCGTGCGCTCGGGCGCCGCCGACGTGCACGATCCGCAGGGCACGCTGGTCGACCGCGGTGGGGAGGGCGCCTGCTTCGGCTCGATCACCCTCACCCAGGGCAACCCGTCGACCTTCGACGTCACCGCCCGCGAGGACACCCTCGCCCTCGTCCTGCCCGCCGACGACTTCCACCGCCTGTGCGCCGACCACCCCGACTTCGACGCCTTCTTCGACGCGCAGCGGGCCAGTCGGATGAGCGGCGCGGTCGCCTCGGTGCAGCTGTCGAGCACGGGTGGGGCGATCCTCAAGACCACCGTGCGTGACCTCATCGCGCGCGACCCGATCGGCGTCGATGCCCGTGTCAGCGTCCGGGACGCCGCGCGCCTGATGTCGACCGAGCGGGTGTCGGCCCTGCTCGTGACCCGCGACGGCCGCCTGGCCGGCATCCTCACCGACCGTGACCTGCGCACCCGCGTGCTCGCCGTCGACGTCGACCCCGCCACTCCCGTCGCCGACGTCATGACCGCCGAACCGGTCACCGGATCCGCCGACGCCCTCGCCTTCGAGGTGCTCCTGGAGATGGTCGGCCGGCACATCCACCACCTGCCGATCCTCGATGCCCACGACCAGCCCGTCGGGCTGGTGACGACGACCGACCTGCTGCGCCTCGAGCAGTCCAACCCCGTCTACCTCGCCGGGGACATCGCGAAGCAGGCCGACGTCGCCGGGGTGGCCCGCGCCGCGAGTCGCCTGCCGCAGGTCGTGCTCTCGCTCGTCGAGCAGGACGCCTCGGCCGACGACATCGGCCGAGTGGTCACGGCGGTCGGGGATGCCGTGGAGCGTCGCCTTCTCGCGCTGGCCGAGGCCGAGCTCGGCCCGCCGCCCGTGCCGTACTGCTGGGTGTCGCTCGGCTCGCGGGCACGTCTCGAGCAGGCGCTGGCCGCCGACCAGGACACGGCGATGATCATCGACGACGCCATGCTCCCCGAGCACGAGCCGTGGTTCGAGGCGCTGGCGGAGCGGGTGACCGCCGACCTCGCCGCCTGCGGCTACCCCCGGTGCACCGGCGACGTCATGGCCACCAACCCGCGCTGGCGCCAACCGCTCGCGCAGTGGCGCCGGCAGTTCACGTCCTGGCTCACCGAGCCGGTGCCCGACGCCATCCTCGGCGCGAGCATCTTCTTCGACATGCGCCCCGTGCATGGTGACGCGACGCTCGAGGCGCGCCTGCAGCGGCACGTGCTCACGGCATCCCCCGACGCCAAGGTCTTCCTGGCGCACCTCGCGAAGCAGGCCACCGCCAACGAGCCGCCCCTGGGGTTCTTCCGCGGGTTCGTGCTCGAGAAGGCGGGCAGCCACGAGAACACTCTCGACATCAAGCGCGGCGGCATCGGTGCGGTGGTCGAGCTGGCGCGGGTGCACGCCCTGTCGCTCGGCAGCCCGGCGGTCAACACCAGGGCTCGGCTGGACGCGGCGCACGCGGCCGGGGTGCTCGGCGACGACCGGGCGGCCGACCTGAGGGACGCGTTCGAGTTCATCTCCTACGTCCGCCTGCGCCACCAGGCCGCCCAGGTGCGGGCGGGGCTTCCGCCGGACAACCACGTCGCCCCCGACGACCTCTCCAGCTTCGACAAGCGCCACCTGCGGGAGGCGTTTGCCATCGTCCGCCAGGCGCAGACCGCTCTGGCACACCGGTACCCGACCCACTACATCTCGTGAGCCTCTTCCGGCGCACCCCTGACGAACGGCGCCAGCGAGCGCTGCGATCGGCCGCGCCGGGGCCGCTGCGCGACTACCTCGGCGTGCCGTTCCCGGCGCCGTCGGTGCCGCTGGACGAGATGCCGCTGCTCGCCGTCGACATCGAGACCACGGGCCTGGACCCACGCGTCGACCGCGTCCTGTCGATCGGCTGGGTGCCCGTCGACGGCGGATCGGTGGTGCTCGGCGGCGCCGGGCGGGTGGTCGTGCGCGACGAGGTGGGCGGGGCCGGGGGAGCCGGGGTGGGGTCCAGCGCGACCATCCACGGCCTCACCGACGACGCCCTCGCGGGTGGGGAGGTGATGGCGGATGCCGTGGCGCGCCTTCTCGGCGCCCTCACGGGTCGGGTGCTGCTGGCACACTTCGCGCGGATCGAGACCGCGTTCCTGTCGGGTGCGTGCGAGCGGCTCTGGGGTGCGCCGCTGCCGTGCGTCGTCGTCGACACCCTGGACCTCGAGCACCGGGTCGTCACGGGTCGCGGGCAGCGCGACCCCGAGCCGGGGGCGCTGCGGTTGTGGTCGGCGCGCGAACGGCACGGGCTGCCCGTGTATCCCGCGCACGAGGCGTTGGTCGACGCCCTGGCCTGCGCCGAGCTCTACCTCGCGCAGCGTGCCGAGCTCCAGGCTGCTCGGCCGGAGACGACGCTGACCCTCCGCCAGGTCATGGCGTGAGGGTCAGGTGATCGTGCTGCGCAGGCTGGGGTGCAGCCGGTGCACGGGGGTGAGCTGCCGAGGGCAGCTCAGAACATGCGGGGGCTGCGGCTCTGCGCGAGCAGGTAGAGCTCCTGGGACTCGCGAACGAGGTCGCGGTCGACGTGCTCGCTCCAGCCGCGGCCGTGGTGACGGCTCGTGCGGAGGGCGGAAGCGAGGGAGCGGGCCTTGTTGAGGGAGAAGGATGCGGCGTTCATGTCTTCCATGATGCATCGCTAAACCATTCAGCACAACGCGACTTTACTTACCAGTAGTGAAGTATGGCTTAACATTGACTCATGCTTGATCCCCACCGCCTCAGGGTCTTTCGTTCCGTCGTCGCGAGCGGCTCGGTCCAGGCCGCGGCCGACAACCTCGGGTTGACGTCGTCGGCGGTCAGCCAGCACGTCGCGGCGCTCCAGCGCGAGACCGGGCTGACCCTGTTCCACCGGGCCGGGCGCGGCATCGCGCCGACCGAGGCGGCGCTGGCCCTCGTCGAGCGCACCGATGAGGTGATGAGCCGGTGGGGCGAGCTCGACCAGGCCGTGGCCGACCTGCGCGAGGGGCGCTCGGGCCGGTTGGCGATCGGCTACTTCGCCTCCGCGGGGGCGGCGTGGATGCCGGCGCTCGTCAAGCGGCTGACCCACGAGTACCCCGACCTCGTCCTCGAGCTGGTGCTGACCGAGGCCGAGGCGAGGGGGTCGAGCACCGGGCGAGGCCCCGACATCGACCTGGTCATCGACCCGCCGGACACGCCGGTGCGATCGGGGTACCGCCGGATCGAGCTGACGACGGACCCGTTCGTCGTCATCGTTCCCGCGGGCCACCCGCTGATCGGGCAGGGCCCGGTGTCGCTGTCGGACCTCCGCCGCGAGACCTGGGTGAGCAACGACTACCCCCGCTCGATCGGGCACCGCATGGTCGTGGCGCACTGCAACGCCGTGGGCTTCCGCCCCCGCTTCACCGTCCAGGCCCAGGACCACTACACCGCCATCCGGTTCGTCGAGGCCGGCATCGGGGTGTCGGTGCTGCCGGGGCTCGCGGCGCGAGACCTCCCGGCATCCGTCGTGCGCATCCCTTTGGCCCCGCCGGCGCCGGTGCGCCACCTGGCGGCGCTCGTGCGCGATGACGGCACCCCCGACGAGGCGGCCGATCGGGCGGTGGCCCTGCTGACCGACCTCATCCACCACCCGAGCTCCCGCCTCCGCTGACCCCACACCCCGCTCAGGTGGTGGTGGGCACCGGGGTGGGGGGTGCGGGGGTGACGCTGCCCAGGGCGCCGGAGTCGAGGCGCTCCGCCAGGCGAACCCCCTCGACGTCGAGGTCGGGCAGGATCCGGTCGAGCCACCGCGGCAGGTACCAGGCACGGTCGCCGAGCAGGTGCATGAGAGCCGGGGTGAGCGTCATCCGGATGAGGACGGCATCCAACAAGACCCCGACGGCCAGCGCGAACCCGATGGGCCGCACCATCGCCAGGTGCGAGAACGCGAACCCGAGGAAGACGGAGGTCATGATGATCGCCGCGGCCGTCACGACCTTGGCGCCGTGGACGAACCCGGTGCGCACTGCGGTGCGTGAGTCCTCGCCGTGCGAGCGGGCCTCGTGCATGCCGGAGACGAGGAACATCTGGTAGTCCATGGCCAGCCCGAACAGCACGCCGATGATGATGATCGGCATCACCGACAGCAGCGGCCCGGCCTGGTGCACACCGAACAGAGCACCGAGCCACCCCCACTGGTGAACCGCGACGGTGGCGCCGAAGGCCGCGGCGATCGACAGCAGGAAGCCTCCGGTGGCGATGAGCGGCACGACGAGCGAGCGGAAGACGAGCAGCAGGATGAGGACCGACAGCCCCACGACGACGGCGAGGTAGGCCGGCAGCGCCGCGGCGAGTCGCTCGGATACCTCGATGTTCGCCACGGTCTGGCCGGTCAGGCCGAGCTTGATGTTCTCGCGCCGTTCGAGCTGGGATGCCGTGAACTCGACGCGGTGGAACGTCTCGGCCGTCGCGGGGTCGGCAGGCCCGGTGGTGGGCACGACCTGGAAGGCCAGGGTCGCCTGGTCGGGGCTGACCCCGAACGGCACGACGCTGCGCACGCCCTCGATGACCTTCAGGCGGGTGGCGATCATCGCCTGCACGTTGGCCAGCGACGCCTCATCGGTCGGTCGCAGCTCCTCGGGCAGGGTGGTCACCGCGACGATCGGGCCGTTGATGCCGGGCCCGAACTGCTCTCCGACGGTCGTGTAGGCGGTGTGCGCCGTGGTGCCGTTGGGTTCGCGACCGCCATCGGGCAGGCCGAGCTGGATCGAGCCGACCGGGATGGCCAGCACCCCGAGCACGCCCACGACGGCGAGCA
Organism: Dermatophilaceae bacterium; assembly: GCA_017989115.1. Lineage (GTDB taxonomy): Bacteria > Actinomycetota > Actinomycetes > Actinomycetales > Dermatophilaceae > Fodinibacter. Next base: position 29,252 of record JAGNQK010000012.1, read on the forward strand.
CCGTGAGCCACGGGCGCAGGGTCACGAGGCGCACGAACCAGCCGCCGTGCTCCTCGTCGGTGCCGTCGTCGGGCGTCGTGCGAGAGTTCGGGTCCCCGGACGTGGCGAACCCGGCGGCGCGCCAGCCGCGACGCGAGATGACCCGCGTGCCCATGAGTCGCAGCAGCGCCGGTGACACCGTGACGGCGACGAGCACGGTGACGGCCACGGTGAAGGCAGCGACCAGGCCCATCTCGGCGAGAATCGGCAGCCCGGACAGCACGAGGGCAGTCAGGGCGATGACGACGGTCAGACCGGCGAAGACCACCGCACTGCCGGCCGTGCCGACCGCGCGAGAGATCGACTCGACGAGGTCCTGCCCGTGCAGCAGCGACGTGCGGTGGCGGGTGACGATGAACAGCGCGTAGTCGATGCCGACGGCGAGGCCGAGCATGAG
>JAGNQK010000104.1 GCA_017989115.1 Dermatophilaceae bacterium
GCTCACACCCAGTCGACCTCGGCGGAGGTGGCACCACCCGACAGCGCCGCGTACCCCGGCCCGCGGTCGAAGAACGGCTGCTCGCCGCGCTCGGCCCGCAACTCGGCGCGCACGGCATCGGACGCGGCGACGTCGATGACGACCGCGTCTGCGCTACCCGACGCGACGACACCGTAGTCGGCCCGGGCCCCCTCGAAGGAGACCTTGCCCCAGCGCAGGTCGCGCTCGACCTCGTCGTAGGGACGCTCGAGCGGGTCGCCCCACCCGCCGCCACCGGTGGTGCGGATGCGGATCACCTGCCCGGCCAGCACCGGCTCGGCGTCGGCCAGCGCGTCGACGACCCGCTCGTTCGGCCCGCCGACGTCGATGGTCACCTCGAACGGCCGGCCCGCCTTTCCGCCCTTGACCCCCCAGCAGGCCAGGATCGACCGGTCGGCGATCGACATGAAGTTGGCGTCGCGCAACATCCGGATCTGCTTCTCGTAGCCCAGGCCGCCGCGGTAGCGCCCGGCGCCGCCGGAGTCGACGGCCAGCCCGAGCCGCTCGACGATGAACGGGAAACGGCTCTCGGTGAACTCGGTCGGCAGGTTCCTCGAGTCGGGGACGACGTGGATGGTGTCCTCGCCGTCGGCGTAGTAGCGCCCACCCGAGCCACCGCCGAGCACCTCGCGCATGAGGTAGTCGTTGCCGTCGCGGTCCTTGCCGTAGACGCCGGTGTAGCGGATGGTCTCCTGGTCGGCCGGCATCCGCCCGTCGACCGCCTTGGCGACGACCCCCGCGAGCACACCGAGCAGGCGCAGGATGACGAACGTGCGCGCGTTGGTCGGGGCCGGGTAGATCGGCGTGAGCAGCGTGCCCTTCTCGGGGAAGCGCATCTCGATGAGCGGCACGATGCCCTCGTTGACGTCGAGCTCGGCCATCCGCTCGGGGGTGTCGGCGAGGTTGCGCAGGATCGGCGCGAGCCACTTCTTGAGGAAGTTGCCGCCGACGTAGTCCCCGCAGTGGTTGATCGGGCCCTTGGCCTGCGGACCGGTGCCGGTGAAGTCGATGACGAGCTTCGGACCGCCGTCGCCGGGGCCCGGGCCGCCGGTCGAGGTCTTGGTGAGGGTGATCCGCTGGGTGTGCAGCTGCGGCTCGTCGACCCCGTCGTGCTCGGCGTAGTCCTCCCAGACGTAGGTGCCGTCGGGGATCTTGCCGAGGATCTCGCGCCGGTAGGTCTCGGTCGTCGCGTCGAGGATGGCGTCGAAGGCCGCCTCGATGCTGTCGCGGCCGTACCGGGCGAACAGCTCGCCGAGCCGGCGCGCACCCATGAGGCACGCGGAGGACTCGGCGTCGAGGTCGGCGGCGAGGCTGTCCGGCATCCGGGAGTTGCGGGTCATGATCCGCAGCGCAGCCTGGTTGGGCACGCCGGCATCCCACAGCTTGATCGGTGGCACCGACAGGCCCTCTTCGAAGACGGTGCGCGCGTTGCTCGGCATCGAGCCGGGCACCGCACCACCGATGTCGTCGTGGTGGCCGAACGCCTGCACGAACGCGACGACCTCGCCGTCGTGGAACACCGGCACGGTGACGCACAGGTCGGGCAGGTGGCCGATGCCGCCCTCGGACTCGTAGACGTCGTTGTGGAAGAACACGTCGCCCTCGCGCATCTCGTCGAGGGGGAAGTCGCGTGCGATCGGGTGCACGAGCGCCGAGTACGAGCGCCCGGTCAGCTTGCGCAGCTGGCGGTCGTGGATGCCGGCGCGGAAGTCGTGCGCGTCGCGGATCATCGGGCTGCGCGACGTGCGCGCGATGGCGGTCTCGACCTCCATCTCGACGCTGGCCAGGGTGCCCTGGACGATCTCGACGAGGATCGGGTCGACCGTGCTGCCCTCGGGGGTGAGCCGGTTGCCGTGCTCGTACGCGGTGGGCAGTCCGGCCGGGTTGACGGGCAGGTCGGATGCCGCGGGCGCGCCGGCGCTGCCGGACGTCGCCGGCGGTGCCACGGCGGTGTGGATCATGGGGCCGCACATGTCAGGCCTCCTTGGTGACGACGAGGTTGCCGAACGCGTCGACGCGCACGGTGAAGCCGGGGTGGACGGGAACGGTGGAGCCGAACTCCTCGATGACGGCCGGGCCGTGGAAGGTGTCGCCGGCCCGCAGGTCCGGGCGCCAGTAGACGTCGGTGGTGACGTACCCGGCATCCGCGTCGAAGCAGACGGGGCGCGCGGAGCGCGGGGTGAGGGGGGCATCATCGCGCGGGGCGATCTCGCGCAGCTCGGGCCGGGTGATCGGGCCGATGCCGGTCACCCGCAGGTTGACCCACTCGACCTGCTGGCGCGGGTCGTCGCGGAAGTCGTAGCCGTAGAGCTGGCGGTGCTCGTCGTGGAACCGCTGCGCGACCGCCTCGGCCGCTGCCTCGTCGAGCGGGCCGGCGCCGATGGGCACCCGCACCTCGTAGGCCTGGCCGAAGTAGCGCAGGTCGGCGGTGCGCACGTGCTCGTGCTGCTCGCGGGGGAAACCCTCGGTGTCGAGGGCGGCAGTGGCCAGGGCGGTGAGCTCGTCGAGCACCTTCTCGACGGCGGACCGGTCCAGGCCGGCGTGCCGGGCCACGTGGGTCTGCACGTAGTCGTTCTTGACGTCGACGGTGAGCAGCCCGAACGCCGACACGTTCCCGGGGTTCTGCGGCACGACGACCCCGGCGAGGTCGAGGATGTCGACGAGCCGGCACGCGAGCAGCGACCCCGACCCGCCGAAGGTGGTCAGCATGAAGTCGCGCACGTCGAGCCCGCGCTTCACCGACACCTGACGAAGGGCGTTCGCCTGGTTCCACGCGGAGATCTCGAGGATGCCGGTGGCGCACCGTTCCTCGTCGAGCCCGAGGCGGGCGGCGAGGTCACGGATGCCGGCGCGCGCGGCATCCACGTCGAGCGGGATCTCGCCACCGAGCAGGTGAGGAGGGATGCGCCCGAGCACGACGTGGGCGTCGGTGATCGTCGGCTCCGTGCCGCCCTTGCCGTAGCAGAGCGGTCCGGGGTCGGCCCCGGCCGACTGAGGCCCCACCTTGAGGGTGCCCTCGGGAGTGACCCAGGCGATCGAGCCACCGCCCGCGCCGACGGTGACGACGTCGATCATCGGGATCTTGCTCGGGTAGGCGCCGACCGTCCCCTCGGTGGTGAGCGTCGGCTCACCGTCGAGCACGACCGAGACGTCGGTGGAGGTGCCACCGCCGTCGCAGGTGAGCACCCTGTCGAACCCCGCGCGACGGGCGATGAGCGCCGCCCCCAGGGCCCCCGCGGCCGGGCCGGAGAGCACGGTGGTGATCGGCTGGTGCACGACCTCGTCGGCCGACAGCACCCCACCGTTGGACTTCATGACGTAGAACGGGATCGGCCGACCACCGGTGAAGCCGTCGAGCCGCTCGTGGATGTTCCGCACGTACCGGCTGACGTTCGGCTTGACCGCCGCGTCGACCAGGGTGGTCATCGAGCGCTCGTACTCGCGGTACTCGCGCAGCACCTGCGAGCTGATCGACACCACGGCCTCCGGGTGCTCGCGGCGCAGCACCTCGCGCATCGCCAGTTCGTGCGTGTCGTTGGCGTAGGAGTGCAGGAGGCACACCCCGATCGTCGTGATGCCGCGCTCACGGAACCAGCGGGCGGCCGCCACGGCATCCGCCTCGTCGAACGGGCGCAGCTCGTTGCCCTCGAAGTCCATCCGGCCGCCGATGGTGCGCACGTGGTCGGCCTCGACGATGCGCGGGGGCTTGACCCAGAAGTAGGAGTTGCCGTAGCCGTCGGGCACGGCCTGGCGGGCGATCTCGAGCATGAACTCGTAGCCCTCGGTGGTGATGAACCCGAGGCGCTCGACCTTGCCCTCGAGGAGCTTGTTCGTCGCCACCGTCGTGCCGTGGCTGACGGCGGTGATGTCCGTGCCCGTCGCGCCGAGCACCCCGAGGATCTTCTCGATGCCGGCGATGAAGCCGTCCGCCGGGTTGGCCGGCGTGCTCGGGGTCTTCGTCGTCACGAGCTCGCCGGTGTCCTCGTCGAAGGCGACGACGTCGGTGAACGTCCCTCCGGTGTCGATGCCCACCCGGATCCGCCGGTTCGAAGTGCTCGTCTGCGCCGTCGCCATGCGTCAGATTCAATCTCGGATACAGCCCCGGCTCGTTGGCAATGTCTGCCAACGAGCCGGGGATATCACCTCAGAAATAGCCCGCTACCGGGGCCTACTCGTCGGTCGAGGCGGCAGTGGCTGACGGCGCCGACACGGCCGAACCCTTGACGGGGCGTTCCGTCGTGGTCGTGGTCGACGAGCCATCACCGAAGCCCTGCACGATGCTCTGGATGTCGATGCCGGTGGTGTTCTTCAGCATCGCCATCGTCTGGGTGAGGTTGTCGGTCACCTGCTTGGGCAGGGCACCCGCACCCTCGGTCGACAGCACGGTGAGCTGGTCGATGGAACCCATCGGTGCAGCGAGTTCGTGGGCCACCTTCGGCAGCACCTCGATGAGCATCTGGAGCACGGCCGCCTCGTTGTACCGGGCGAAGGCGTCGGCACGCTTGTTCATCGCCTCGGCCTCGGCTTGGCCGGTGGCGAGGATGGCGCTGGCCTGGGCCTCACCCTCGGCGCGCAGGGCCTCGGCCTGGGCGACACGCAGCGCCTTGTCGGCCTGTCCGCGGCGTTCACCCTCGATGGCCTCGGCATCGGCCAGCGCGGTGCGTCGTGACTTCTCGGCCTCACCGGTGAGGCGCGCCTTCTCGGCCTCGGCCTGTGCGGCGGCGATGGAGGCCTGACGGCGGGCGTCCGCTTCGGCGATGGCCGCGTTGCGGGCACCCTCGGCCTCCTGCTCGACCTTGTAGCGCTCGGCGTCGGCGGGCTTGCGCACCTCGGTGTCGAGCTGGCGCTCCTTCAGGGCCGCCTGACGAACGGCCACCTTCTCCTGCTCGGTGAGGATGACCTGCTCGCGGTCGGCCTGGGCCAGCGGCCCGGCGGCGGCAGCGGTGGCGGCCGCGGCATCCGTCTCGGCCTTGATCTCGGACTGCTTGAGCGCCAGCTGGCGGTTCGCGACGGCGATCTCCTGCTCGGCGGCGAGGCGGGCCTGCTCGGCGGCCTGGCGGGCGTTGGCCTCGGCGATCGCCGCGGTCTGGCCCACCCGGGCGGACTCGGGGCGGCCGAGGTCGGACAGGTAGGAGCCGTCGTCGGTGATGTCCTGGATCTGGAAGGTGTCGAGGATCAGGCCCTGACCGGTGAGCGAGGACTCGGCCTCGTCGGCGACCCGCTGCGCGAACGCGGCCCGGTCACGGATGATCTGCTCGACGCTCAGCGAGCCGACGATGGATCGCAGCGAACCGGCGAGGGTCTCCTGGGTGAAGGTCTCGATCTCTCCCTGCTGGGTGAGGAAGCGCTGGGCCGCGGCGCGGATCGAGTCCTCGTTGCCGCCGACCTTGACGATCGCGACGCCGTCGAGGTTGAGCTTGACGCCCTGGCCGGACACGGCGCTGCGGATCTGGATCATGATGCGACGGCTGGACAGGTCGAGCACGTGCAGGCGCTGCACGAACGGGACGACGAACACGCCACCACCCATGACGACCTTCTGGCCCGACAGGTCGGTCGACATGATGCCGGTCTCGGGGTTGCGGACCTCCTTGCCCGGGCGGCCGGTGACGATGAACGCCTCGTTGGGCCCTGCGACCTTGTACCTCGAGGCGATGATCAGCCCCAGGAGGAAGAGCAGGGTCACCAGCCCCAGTACCGAGATGAGTGCGACGGGAATCTCGAGTCCGAACATGTTGTCTGCCCTTTCGTGCGTCGCGTCGGCGCGGCGCTCCACTGCTCTTGGTCGTGTGCTCAGTCGACGTCGACGGCCCCTACCCGGTTCCCCCCGCGTCGCTGCCCGATCCTGCCCTACGCGTCAGCCGGGCGGGACGAGCCACCCGTGCGGGCCACCCGCACCGAGGTCGGGCTCAGCACCGCGGTCACGGTGACGGCGGTGCCGTTGGGCAGCGGTTCGTCGGCGCGGGCGTTGAGCCGGGTGATGTGTCCGGCCGCGACGACGCTGACCTGGCCCAGACCGTCAGCCGGGATGGCGTCGATCACGGATCCGGTGAGCCCGACCAGTCCGGACGAGCGCACGGTCGACTCGTCGCCGCCGCGCATCAGGACCTGGCTGGCCTTGCCGGCGCCCACCCCGACCAGGGCGCCCGCGACGAGCCCGGCGCCGAGCGCCGCACCGTTGGAGTCGGTGAGGTCGAGCACCAGGGCACCGACGAAGCCGAACGCCGCGAGGAAGCCCGCCACCGCCAGGCCGGAGAGGAAGTCGGGGCCGACGCTCTCCAGCATCCCGTCGAGGGCCTCGCCCGCGACGAACGAGATGAGCAGCATCAGGATGCCGATGCCTCCGATGACGAGCAGGGCGGTCAGCATGGTCCCCTCCGTGGCCGGCCAGCGGCTGCCGGTCGTCGGCGGCGGCCCGCGTGGCCGCCTCGTCCGGGGAGCCTACCCGCCACGGTGCGAGGCCGAGGATGCTTCGGCCCTGGCCGATGCGTGGTGGTTTCTGAGAGAGGGGTCCTGGGGTGCTGGCAGGGACCGTTGCTCCGCGCAAGGAACCCCTTTCTCGGAGCAACGACTGCCCACAGCACCCCACCAGGGTTCAGGCGTGCGGGAACGACGTCTCCGCAGGCCCCTCGAGATCGGCGCGGTGCCGCCGGATGAGGTCGAGGTTGCGGTCGCGCAGGTGGTCGAAGCCCTGGCCGATGTTCGACCCCGGGGTCAGCGAGGCCAACGCCTCGGTGGGGTCGAGACGCGCCGACACCCAGCCCTCGTGGGTCGCCGCCTTGGCGACGATGTGGCCGACGGGCGTGACGATGTGCGAGTTGCCGAAGTACAGCACCCCTGCCGGGTCGGCCCCGATGGCGTTGGCGCCGATGACGTAGACGTGGTTGTCGTAGGCCCGCGCCCGCGAGGTGAGCTCCCAGATGTCGGCCGAGCGCAGCAGGGCCGACGGCCGGCAGATGACCTCGGCCCCCTGCACCGCCTGGATCCTCGACAGCTCGGGGTAGTCGCCGTCGAAGCAGATGATCATGCCGACCCGGCCGAGGTCGGTGTCGCACACGGTGACCGTGTCACCCGGCGTGACCCAGCCACCGCCGGACACCGCCTCCGAGCAGAACGGGTGCGTCTTGCGGTACACCCCGAGCAGCTCGCCGGCCGGGTCGATCAGCACCGAGGAGTTGTAGACGATGTCAGGAGTGGGGCCACGCTCGTACGTGCCGGCCACGAGGTGCACGCCGAGCTCGGCGGCCACCGCGCGCAGCGGGTCGATGACCGGCCCGGGCAGCTCCGACATGAGCTCCCAGAGCTGTTCGATCGAGCACGCGGGCGTGAAACCCGTCGTCGCCGACTCCGGCAGCACGATGAGCTCGGCACCCGTGGCGGCGTGACAGCGCCGGGTGATGTCGACCATCGCCTCGAGGTTGGCCGCCACCGACTCCGGTGTCAGCGGCCCCGGCGCCGGGGCGAGCTGGACGGCTGCCGCGGTGAAGGGGCGCATCAGTGCCGCCGCCCGAGCCTGCTGCCGATGAGTACGCCGATCGCGACGAGCAGCCCGCCGACGAGCGCGCCCGCGCCGAAGGTCGTGGCGCTGTCCATCGAGATCGAGGCGTTCGCGTTCGCCGTCGCCTGCCGTCCCGGGAAGACCCCCTCGGCTGCCGCGGGCACACCGGATGCCGTCGGCGCACATCCCGCGACCGGCGCACCGAGCGCGGTCGTCGCCTCCGCGGGCACGAGCACCCCGGCGATGTCCTGGTCGAGAGCGGTGAAGAACTGCCCGG
>JAGNQK010000105.1:0-2620 GCA_017989115.1 Dermatophilaceae bacterium
TCGCGCCACACCCTCGGGGTCGACCTGTTGGCCTCGACCCTGTCCTACGTAGCCCCGGGGCCGCCGCCGGGGTTCCACCCCGAGGTGGTGCTCTCGGCCATCGTCGCCGAACGGCGTCGGCGCGACCTCGACCGCCTCTGGCGCGAGGAGCAGCTGCGGGCCCGCGTCCTGCCGGCAGACCCCCTCACCCGCTGACTCTGCGACGGATCAGGCGCGGGCGCCCAGGGCGGCGTAGCCGGGCTTGACGACGTGCTCGATGATCGCGAGCCGCTCATCGAACGGCAGGAACGCCGACTTCATCGCGTTGATCGTCGCCCAGCGCAGGTCCTCGATGGTCCAGCCGGCCTCGTCGACGAGCAGCTGCATCTCGCGGGTCATCGACGTGCCGCTCATCAGGCGGTTGTCGGTGTTCACCGTGACCCGGAATCGCAGGTTCTTCAGCATCGTGATCGGGTGCGCCGCGATCGACTCGGCGGCCCCGGTCTGCAGGTTCGAGCTGGGACACATCTCGAGCGGGATGCGCATGTCGCGCACGTAGGCGGCCAACCGACCGAGAACGGGGATGCCGTCCGCCCCCGTCTCGATGTCGTCGACGATCCGCACGCCGTGCCCGAGCCGGTCTGCGCCACACCACTGGATGGCCTCCCAGATCGACGGCAGCCCGAAGGCCTCACCGGCATGGATCGTGAAGTGCGCGTTCTCGCGGCGCAGGTACTCGAAGGCGTCGAGGTGGCGGGTGGGAGGGAACCCGGCCTCGGCCCCGGCGATGTCGAAGCCGCCGACGCCCTCGTCGCGGTAGCGCACGGCCAGCTCGGCGATCTCCCGGCTGCGGGCGGCGTGCCGCATCGCCGTGAGCAGCGTGACGACCCGGATCGGCGTCCCAGCCTCCGCGGCCTCGGCCTGCCCCTGCGCGAACCCCTCCAGCACCGCCTCGACGACGTGCTCCAGCGAGAGCCCGCCGGCCAGGTGCTGCTCGGGCGCGAACCGCGACTCCGCGTAGACGACACCGTCGGCGGCGAGGTCGAGCGCGCACTCGCGAGCGACCCGCACGAGCTGCTCACGCGTCTGCATCACCGCCACGGTGTGCGAGAACGTCTCGAGGTATCGCACCAGGGAGCCAGAGTCCGCGGAGTCCAGGAACCACTGCCCCAGCTCGACGGCATCCGTCGTCGGCAACCCGTCGTAGCCGCTCTCCGCGGCCAGGTCGACGATGGTCTGCGGCCGCAGCCCACCGTCGAGGTGGTCGTGCAGCAGCGCCTTGGGGGCGCGGGCGACGATGGAGGGGGTCAGGGCGACCGCGGAGGACATCAGGCGATCCTGTCGATGACGATGGGCGAGCGCTCGACCGAGGTGCCGGCCGGCGCGATGGTGATGCCGCCGTCGAGGGCGGCGACGGCGCGCTCGAAGCGCTCGGGGGTGTCGGTGTGCAGCGTGAGCAGCACGTCGCCCTCGCGGACCTCGTCGCCGGGCTTGGCGTGGATCTCGATGCCGGCCCCGGCCTGCACCGGGTCCTCCTTGCGGGCCCGGCCCGCACCGAGGCGCCACGCGGCGACACCCACGGCGTACGCGTCGAGGCCGGACAGCACCCCGGATGCCGTGGCCCGCACCTCCTGCGTCTCCTTGGCCGTCGGCAGCGGGGCGTCGGGGTCACCACCCTGGGCGGAGATCATCGCCTTCCAGGCGTCCATCGCGCGGCCGTCCTTCAGCGCGGCGGCGACGTCCTGACCGCCGCGACCCGCGGCATCCAGCATCTCCTCCGCCAGGCGCACGGTGAGCTCGACGACGTCGGCGGGCCCGCCACCGGCGAGCACCTCGACCGATTCGCGGACCTCGAGCGCGTTGCCCGCAGTGAGGCCCAGGGGCACCGACATGTCGGTGAGGAGGGCGACGGTGTTCACCCCGGCATCCGTGCCGAGGTCGACCATCGTGCGGGCGAGCTCGGTGGCGTCCTCGCGGGTCTTCATGAAGGCGCCGCTGCCGACCTTGACGTCGAGCACGAGCGCCCCTGTGCCCTCGGCGATCTTCTTGCTCATGATCGAGCTCGCGATGAGCGGGATCGCCTCGACGGTGCCGGTGACGTCACGCAGCGCGTACAGCTTCTTGTCGGCGGGTGCCAGGCCCGACCCGGCGGCGCAGATGACCGCACCGACGTCCTCGAGCTGGCGCATCATCGCCTCGTTGGACAGGGCTGCCTGCCAGCCGGCGACCGACTCGAGCTTGTCGAGCGTGCCGCCGGTGTGGCCGAGGCCGCGCCCCGACAGCTGCGGCACGGCGACGCCGAACACGGCGACCAGCGGTGCCAGCGGCAGGGTGATCTTGTCGCCGACGCCGCCCGTGGAGTGCTTGTCAGCGGTCGGGCGCGACAGGCCGGAGAAGTCCATCCGTTCGCCGCTCGCGATCATCGCCGCGGTCCAGGTCGCGATCTCGCGGCGGGTCATCCCGTTGAGCAGGACGGCCATGGCCAGCGAGCTCATCTGCTCGTCGGCCACCACGCCGCGCGTGTACGCGTCGATGACCCAGCGGATCTGGTCGTCGGACAGCTCGTGGCGGTCCCGCTTGGTGGTGATGACGTCGACGGCATCGAAGGATTCAGTCATCGGCCCATCATGTCAGGGCCGGG
>JAGNQK010000105.1:2720-7707 GCA_017989115.1 Dermatophilaceae bacterium
CCGTTCTCCCAGAGCAGCTGGCGGCAGCGGCCGCACGGCATCAGGGCCTGGCCGGCACCGTCGACGCAGTAGACCGCGGTCAGCAGGCCGCCCCCGGTGGCGTGCAGCTGCGACACCATGCCGCACTCGGCGCACAGGGTCACCCCGTAGCCGGCGTTCTCGACGTTGCACCCGGAGACCATCCGGCCGTCCTCGACGAAACCGGCGACACCGACGCGGTACTCGCTGTACGGCGCATACGCCAGGGTCGTCATCCGCACGGCCTCGGCGTGCAGGGCGTCCCAGTCGACGTCGGCGGTGCTCATTCGGTCTCCATCGGGTCGAGGGCGCGACGGGTCGCGTCGGTGTGCCAGACGATCGCCACCGATGCGAGGAGGCGGGCACCGAGGGCGATGGCGTCCTCGTCGACGACGAGGTCACCCTGGTGCAGGTCGAACGTGGGGCCTCCGTGGGTGCGGGTTCCCAGACGGGCCATCGCGCCGGGAGCCTGCGCGAGGTACCAGGAGAAGTCCTCACCGCCGAGCGACTGGGTCGTGGAGACGGGGACCATGCCGCCGGCGAGGGCAGCGAGGCGGAACGACTGGATGCCGTCGCTGGTGTTGACGACGGGCGGCACACCCTTGACCCGCTCCACCTTGGCCTGCACCCCGTACGGGGCGACGACGCCGTGGACGATCTCCTCGAGCAGCGGGCCGACGGTGAGCCAGGCGTGGGCATCGAGCATGCGCAGCGTGCCGGTGCACTCACCCGTCGACGGGATGACGTTGGGGGCGCGACCGGCGGCGATGGTGCCCCACACCAGAGCGGCTCCGGCGCGGGGGTCCAGCCGGCGCGAGAGCGCTGCAGGCACGTCGGTGACGACCTTGGCCAAGGCGTAGGTGAGGTCCTCGGTCAGCTGCGGGCGGGAGGTGTGCCCGCCGCGGCCGTGCAGGGAGACCGCCACCTGGTCGCAGGCCGCGGTGATCGGCCCCTCACGCAGGCCCACCTGCCCCACGTCGAGGCTGGGGTCGCAGTGCACCGCGAAGACCGCGTCGACCCCGTCGAGCGCTCCGGCGAGGATGGCGTCGTGGGCCCCGCCGGGGATCATCTCCTCGGCCGCCTGGAAGATGCCGCGAACCGCGACACCGCGCTCGGTCAGCGCCGGCTCGCAGGAGGCCAGCGCCAGCATCGCCCCGATGAGCGCCGTGACGTGCACGTCGTGCCCGCAGGCGTGGCACACCCCAGGAGTGGTGGAGGCGAAGTCGAGGCCGGTGCGCTCGCGAACCGGCAAGGCGTCCATGTCCGCGCGCAGCGCGATCCGGTGCACGGCATCCTCGGGCCCGACGTCGGCGAGCAGGCCGGTTCCGGGCAGCAGGCGAACGCGCACCCCGGCGGCGGCGAGGTGGTCGGCCACGGACTGCGTCGTGCGCGTCTCCTCGCGCGACAACTCGGGGTGGGCGTGCAGGTCACGCCGGATGTCGATGAGTGCGGGTGCGAGTGCGGAGATGCGCTCGCCGAGCGCGGCGAGGAGAGCATCGTCGTTCATAGGAAGCCGAGTGTATCCACGTCTGACGCGGGCGGGCGTAGCGTAGGGGCCATGGCGACGTCAGACGTCGATGTCATCCGCACGACCGGCCTGCAAAAGGCGTTCGGCCGCACGCAGGCCTTGGACGGGCTCGACCTCACCGTCGCCCACGGCGAGGTGCACGGCTTCCTCGGACCGAACGGGTCGGGCAAGTCAACGGCGATCCGGGTCCTGCTCGGGCTGCTGCGCGGCGACGGCGGCACGGCCTCCGTCCTCGGTCGCGATCCCTGGCGCGACGCGACCGAGTTGCACCGCTCCATCGCCTACGTGCCGGGCGACGTCGTCCTGTGGCCGACCCTCAGTGGCGGCGAGGTCATCGACCTGCTCGGGAGGCTGCGCGGCGGCATCGACGACGACCGTCGCCGCCGCCTCGTGGCACGCTTCGAGCTCGACGAGACGAAGAAGGGGCGCGCCTACTCCAAGGGCAACCGGCAGAAGGTGGCGCTCGTCGCGGCGCTGGCCAGCGATGCACCGCTGCTCATCCTCGACGAGCCGACGTCGGGGCTGGACCCGCTCATGGAGGAGGTCTTCCAGGCCGAGCTCGCCGAGCTCCGGGCGCAGGGCCGCACCGTGCTGTTGTCGAGCCACATCCTCAGCGAGGTCGAACGGGCCTGCGACCGGGTCAGCATCGTGCGCTCGGGCCGGATCGTCGACAGCGGCAGCCTCGCCGACCTGCGTCACCTGACCCGCACCCGGGTGCACGCCGTGCTGCGCGACGCGGTGGCGCCGGCAGACGTCGCGGGGTGGGCCGGCATCCACGACATCGACCTCGTGAGCAGCACCGCCAGCGGCGGTTCCGGCGGCGGCGATGCCGGTAGCGAGCTGAGCTGCTCGGTGGACTCCGCCCACCTCGGTGACCTCGTGGAGCACCTCGGCCGCCGCGGGGTGCTGGCCCTGACCTGCCAGCCGCCGACGCTCGAGGAGCTCTTCCTCGCGCGCTATCGAGAACCGTCACCATGACCACCCGGCTGGCTGGCGCGCCCGAGCTGTTCCGGCTCGCGTGGCGGCGCGACCGCATCCTCGTGCCTGCCAGCGTGCTCGGGCTGGTCGCCCTCTCGGTCGGCTCGGCGCAGGCGACGCTCGCGCTCTACCCCGACGACGAGGCAGCGGCGACGGGTCTTGCCGGCGTCCTCACGAATCCTTCGGTGATCGCGATGTACGGACCGCTGGCGTCGCAGACCGCGGACGCGCTGGCCGTGTTCAAGACGGTGATGATGGGCGCCTTCCTCACGGCCGTGCTCGGCTTCGTCGTCGTGCGGCGGCACACCCGCACGGAGGAGGACGAGGGTCGGCACGAGCTCGTGGGCTCCGGAGTCGTCGGCCGCTGGTCCGCCCTCGCGGCGTCGGTGGCGCTGGCCTGCCTGTCGGTCATCGCGGCGAGCGCCCTGTCGGCGGTTGGTCTGGCCGCGCTCGGCATGGACGGCGCCGGGAGCGCGGCCTTCGCCGTCGCGTGGCTCTCGGCCGGGCTGGCGACCGTGGGGGTGACAGCCGTGGCGGTGCAGCTGGCGTCGACCTCGCGCGGCGCGGCCGGCCTGGGCTTCGGTTTCCTCGCTGCGGCGTACGCGCTGCGCGCCGTCGCTGATTCGTCGGATGCCGGGACTCTCCTTCACGCTCTCGGCTGGCTGTCGCCGTTGGGCTGGGCGGGGCGCGTGGAGGCCTACGGGGCGAACCGGCAGTGGGTGCTGCTGCTCGGCCTCGGCGCCCTGGTGATCGGTGTCGCGGTGGGCCTGGCGGTGCTGGACCGGCGCGACCTCGGCGCCGGGCTGATCCCGACGCGCAGCGGCCCGTCGAGGGCTGGCGCGCTGCTGGCCTCTCCCCTGGGGCTCGTCACCCGCCTCGCCCGGGGGACCATCATCGGCTGGAGCATCGGCATCACCCTGGGGGCCGTGGCCATCGGGTCGCTGCTCGGCTCGATCGCGGACCTGGCCGATGACGAGGTCATCCAGGAGTTCCTGCACCAGCTCGGCGGCTCGGTGGGCACGATCGAGGACATCTTCGTCGCGACGGAGGTGCGGTTCGTCGCCGTGGCGGTCGCGGCAGCCGGCGTGGCCCTGCTGCTGCGCCTCGTGGGGGCCGAGCGCGGCGGGCTCGGTGAGGTCGTTCTCACCACCCCCGTCAGCCGCACGCGCTGGTATGCCGCACACGTCGTTGTCTCGCTCGTGCTGGTCACCGTGTTGATGGCGCTGTTCGGGGTCGTCCTCGGGCTGGTCGGGTCGGCCGTGAGCCCTCTGGGGCCGTCAGTTGGTGCAGTGGTCGCAGCGTCGTTGGCGACGGCGCCCGCCGTGTGGGTGGTCGTCGGGGTGACGGCGTTCCTGTGTGGCACATCACCGCGGTTCGCCCCGTTCGCGTGGGGCGTGCTGCTCGTGGCGTTCGTCGTCGGCGAGCTGGGGACGACGATGCGCCTGCCGTCATGGGTGATCGACGCCTCCCCGTTCGCGCACCTGTCACAGCTTCCGGGTGGCGAGTTCGAGCTCGTTCCAGCGGCGTGGCTCACGCTCATCGCTGCGGCGCTGATCGTCGCCGGGTGGGCGGCCTACCGCCGCCGCGACGCCGCCTGACCCATTGGTACCAGTTTGGTAGCACTTGGCCATGGCCGTGACGCTGCGACTGACGGATGAGGACGAGCAAGGGCTCGCCCTGCTCGCGGAGGCTCAGGGAATCAGCAAGCAGGAGGCAACCGTGCGAGCGATCCGTGATGCCGCCGAACGCACCCTGCACGAGGATCGGGTTCGCACGCTGTCCGAGCAGGCCCGGACACGCTACGCCGACGTCCTCGATCGCCTGGGCCGGTGACGACCTACCTGTCGCTGGAGGACCTGATCGCCCTCACCGGGGACCCCCGTTTAGGGGCCGTTCGTGACATCGACCTGCTCGACGCTGCCGCACATCGACCCCAGAGCGTGCTGTACGGACAGTCGGCATACCCGGACCTGGACACCAGGGCGGCGGTGTTGCTCGACTCCGTGGTGCGCAACCACGCCTTGGTTGACGGCAAGAAGAGCCTGGGCTGGCTCGCAACTGTCGTGTTCTACGGGCTCACCGACATCACGCTCGACGCTCCGGACGACGATGCCTATGAGCTCGTCATGGCGCTGGCGCGCAGCGAGACCACGGTCGAGGACATCGCAGTGGCGCTGCGCTCGTGGCACTGAGGCCGTCACCCGCATTGGGCCCTGGCTTTGTGCGTCGCCCGACGTGCAATGGGCACCAGGCCTCCCGGTAGACACGCTCAGCCCGGCTCCGTGAGCAAGCCTTTGCACGTCCGGCGGTGCAGGCCCGGTCAGCACCGCGTCACGTGAGGTCGGTTCGGCCCTGCGCCTTGAGGGCGTCGACGACGTCCTTGACGTCCTGCGCCCGCGAGCGGGTGGTGACGAGCACGGCATCCGGGGTGTCGATCACGACGACGTCCTCGAGCCCCACCAC
>JAGNQK010000013.1 GCA_017989115.1 Dermatophilaceae bacterium
GAGCTCGGCGTGAACCCGGGCATCGTGTTCACCTCGTTGACGAGCACGTCGCCGCTCTCGGTGAGGAAGAAGTCGACCCGGGCCAGACCCTCGCAGCCAGCCGCGTCAAACGCCTTGGCCGCCATCTCGCGAATCCGGGCCGACACGGCATCCGGCACCTCGGCCGGGGTCACCAACCGCACGTCCGCGGCCGAGAGGTACTTCGCGTCGAAGTCGTAGAAGTCGTGGTTCTGCACGACGATGCACTCCCCCACGACGCTCGTGCGGGTCGCATCGATGCCACGCCCCTCGAGCACCCCGCACTCGATCTCGCGCCCGACCACCGCGGCCTCGACGACGACCTTGGGGTCGTGCTCGCGGGCCGCCTCGATCGCCGCCTCGAGTTCCTCGGGCTGCGACACCTTGGTGATGCCCATGCTCGACCCGGCCCGCGCGGGCTTGACGAACACCGGCCACGAGAGCCCGTGCACGGCATCCATCGCCGCGGCGCGGTCGCGCTGCCACTCCTTGTCGGTGATGACGACGTACGGGCCGACCGGCAGCCCCGCGGACGCCAGCAGCACCTTCATGACGTGCTTGTCCATCATCGCCGCGGATGCCGTGACCCCCGACCCGACGTACCTCACGTCCGCGAGGTCGAGCAGACCCTGGATCGTGCCGTCCTCACCGAACGGGCCGTGCAGCAGCGGGAAGACGACGTCGACCTCGCCCAGCGTGCGCGGCGGCTGCCCGGGCTCCTGGACGACGAAGGTGCGGTCGGTGGCACTGGTCGGCACGATGACGCTGGGGGCGCCGCTGGCGACCTCGGGGGTGTGCCCCGCCGCGAGGCGCAGCGACTGCGGGTCGTCCGGGGCGAGCACCCAGTGCCCGTCCTTGGCGATGCCGACGGGCACGACGTCGTAGCGGTCGCGGTCGAGCGCCTCCAACACGCTGGATGCCGTCGCGCACGAGACCGCGTGCTCCGAGGAGCGGCCACCGAACACGAGGGCGACGCGGACCCGGCGGGGCGCACCCGCATCATCGGAACGGACAGGCAGGGTCGGGTCGGTGCTCATCGCCGTCGACTCTATCGGCTGACCGGGCCGAATCCCGGGCGCAGGCCCGATGCAGGTCCGTGCTCCCGAGTGCTGGGCCTTGCTCCGCCGGAAGATCCTTGCTCCGGTTGTGCGCCCATGCAGCGGCGCACGACCGGAGCAAGGACTCACATCGGGGGCAAGGACCTGCGAGCGCATACCCTGACGCCGTGACGATGACTCCCGGCCAGCCCGAGCACCCCGACCCCAAGCACCCCGACACCGACCACCTCTCACCCGCGACCCGCGTCGTCGCCCTCGGGCGTGAAGCCGCCGCCCCCGGCCAGCAGGTCGGGGCGCCACTCGTGCTCAGCTCGACGTATCACGCCGGCGGCGAGGTCATGTACGCCCGCTCGGGCAACCCGACGTGGAGCGCCTTCGAGCAGGCCCTGGGCGATCTCGAGGGCGGTGATGCGCTGGTGTTCGCCTCCGGCATGGCCGCGGTGTCGGCCGCGCTGTCCCTGCTCCCCCACGGCGGCACCGTCGTCGCCCCCGACGCCGCCTACAACGGTGTCGTCGCGACCCTGGAAGCCCGCGAGGCCGAAGGGTCGGCCACCGTGCGCCGGGTCGACGTCACCGACACCGCCGCCGTGATCGACGCCCTCGACGGCGCCGACCTGCTCTGGCTCGAGTCACCGACCAACCCGCTGCTCGAGGTCGCCGACCTGCCGGCGCTGCTCGGCGCCGCCCGCGAGCGCGGGGTGCTCTCGGTCGTCGACAACACCTTCGCCACTCCCCTGCTGCAGCGCCCCCTGGAGCACGGGGCCGATGTCGTCGTGCACTCGGTCACCAAGTACCTCGCCGGGCACAGCGACGTCCTGCTCGGTGCCGTCGTCACGGCCAGCACTCCGACCGGCCACGCCCTCCACGAGCGCCTGTTCACCCACCGCACCCTCGCCGGCGCGATCGCCGGCCCGATGGAGGTCTGGCTCGCGCTGCGTGGACTGCGCACCCTGCACCTTCGGGTCGAGCGGGCGCAGGCCAGCGCCCGTGAACTCGCCACCCGCCTGGCGAGCCATCGCGCGGTGACGCGCGTGCGGCATCCGGGATGGGGCGGGATCGTGTCGATCGAGGTCGCGGGCGGGGCGGATGCCGCGCAGCGGGTGTGCGAGTCGACGCACCTGTGGGTGTACTCGACGAGCCTGGGTGGCGTGGAGAGCCAGCTGGAGCGGCGACGCCGCATCCCGAGCGAGCCACCGCAGGTGCCCGAGAACCTCGTGCGGCTCTCGGTCGGCATCGAGGACGTCGACGACCTCTGGAACGACCTGAGCCAGGCCCTCGACCAGGCCTGACCCGGTCAGGCGGTTTCGGCCTTGCGGGGGCGCGAGAGCAGGGCCGAGACGACCTCCTGGGCGCTGCGGTCGTGCTGGATCATCGCGTCGACCTGCTCGATGATCGGCACGTCGACCCCGGTGTGCCGTGCCAGCTCGAGGATCGAGGTGCACGACTTCACACCCTCGGCCGTCTGCTTCGTGACGGCAATGACCTCCGAGACGGCCAGGCCCTGCCCGAGGCGCACCCCGAACGAGTGGTTGCGCGACAGCGGCGACATGCACGTCGCGATGAGGTCGCCCACCCCGGCGAGCCCGGCGAACGTCGGGGCCTCCCCACCGAGCGCCATGCCGAGGCGCATCGTCTCGGCCAGGCCGCGGGTGATGATCGAGGCCTTGGAGTTGTCGCCCATGCCCATGCCCTCGGCCATGCCGACGGCCAGCGCGATGACGTTCTTCACCGCGCCGCAGATCTCGGTTCCGACGACGTCGGAGCCGGTGTAGGGCCGGAAGTACGGCGCCGCGCAGGCAGCGGCGACGAGCTCGGCCATCGCCGGGCTCGACGACGCGACGACCGAGGCCGCAGGCTGCTTGACGGCGATCTCGCGGGCCAGGTTCGGCCCGGACACGATGACGACTCGCTCCGGCTCGACCCCACCGACCTCCGAGATCACCTCGGACATCCGTCGGGTCGTCCCCAGCTCGACCCCCTTCATGAGCGAGACGATCGCCGCCGACGACGGGAGCGCCGATCCCCAGACCTCGAGGTTGGCGCGCAGCGTCTGGGACGGCACCGCGAGCACGACGATGTCGGCACCCGCCGCGGCCTCGAACGGGTCGGTCGTGGCCCGGATGGTGCCGGGCAGGCGCAGCTCGGGCAGGTAGTCCTCGTTGGTGCCGGCGTTGATCTGGTCGACGACCTCCTGCCGTCGCCCCCACATCGTCACGCTCGTGCCCGCATCCGCGAGCACCGACGCGTACGCCGTTCCCCAGCTTCCCGTGCCGTACACCGCTGCGCTCGTCATGAGGCCTCCTTGAGGGGTCGTGGTTTGCCGATGGGGGTCACGCCGGCTGCGCGGGGGTCGAAGCGGATGCCGGGGGCGCGCTCCCCGCGCACACCCTCCAGGTCGTTGGTCAGGGCCGCCATGATCCGGTCGGTGGCGTCCTGGAGCACCTCGGCCGTCAGCGGCAGGCCTCGCAGGTCGTCGAGCTCGACCGGGGGCCCGGCGTGCACGACCATCGTCTTGCGCGGCAGCAGGTGCGGCCAGTGCCGGTAGGGCCCGAGGATCTCGTGGGCGCCCCACGTGACGACGGGCACGACGGGGCAGCCGGTCTCCAACGCCACCCGGGCCGCGCCGGTCTTCCCCCGCATCGGCCACACGTCGGGGTCGCGGGTGAGGGTGCCCTCGGGGTAGATCGCGACGACCTTGCCGGCCCGCACGGCCTCGACGGCGGAGCGGAAGGCGTGGATGGCCCGGCCCGACTCGCGGTGCACGCGGATCTGGTCGGCCCTGGTGAGGATCCAGCCGACGACGGGGATGCGGAAGACCTCGACCTTGCCGAGGAACCGGGGCGAGAAGCCGTGGTCGACGAGGAAGTGCCCGAACACGAACGGGTCGAGGTGGGAGTAGTGGTTGGTGACGACGACGAAACCACCCTCGGTCGGGAAGTTCTCCTGACCGGACCAGCGACGCTTGGTGAAGACCATCAGCAGCGGCCGCAGCACGGCGACGACAAAGCGGTAGGCACGAGGCCTGGAGTGGTCCGTCGGGATGCTCACGCGCTGCCTTCCGTGCGGGCGGGTCACCGCATTGTGGTCTGCGACAGCGGCGATGTCGAGCATGACGCCACGTGTTGGCAGGATCAGCGCGTGCCCGATCTCGTTCCGCAGTGGGCGGCCGTCGTCCCAGTCAAGGGTGGGCCGCTGGCCAAGAGCCGGCTGGCCCTGCCCGAGCCCGCCCGCAGGGACCTCGCGAACGCGTTCGCCCACGACACCGTCTCTGCGTTGCTCGACGCGATCGAGGGGATGCCGGTGCTCGTCGTGACCTCGGACCCGACGGTCTCCTCGTGGGTCACCCCTGCTGGTGCGCGGCTCGTCCCCGACCCCGGGCTGGGTCTTGACGCGGCGGTGGCGGCCGGATGCCGTGTCGCAGCGGCGGCCGGAGCCACCCGTGTCGCGGTGGTGCTGGGCGACCACCCCGCGCTGCGCGCCGCGGAGGTGAGGGTCGCGCTCGAGGCGACCGGACGGCATCCGGCAGCGGTTGTCCCCGACGCTGACGGCCTGGGCACGGCGATGTTGACCCTGACCGTGCCCCGGGGCGAGTCGATGGCCGGGGTGCGGACGGCGTTCGGTGCCGGCAGCGCCGCCGCGCACGAGGCCCTGGGCCACGTGCGGCTCGACCTCGACCTACCAGGACTGCGGGTCGACGTCGACGACGCCCGGTCCCTCGCGGAGGCCACCCGGCTCGGGCTCGGCCCACACAGCGCCCGGGCACTGGCTCGCGCTACGGTTCATGGTGTGCAGGCCACCATCCACCGCATCGCCGACGACGGCTCCGGCTCGGCCCTGCTCGACGACGGCGTGGAGGTCGACCTGCCACCGGACGCCGCGCAGCGCAGCGGGCTGCGCCACCTGCGGGTGGGCCAGCGGGTGAGCATCGAACTCGACGAGAGTGGGGCTGCGGCGACCCGGGTGTGGATCACCGGGATCGGGCCCGGCGAGGACATCCACTGAGGCAGTGGCGCCCGACTGCGCTGCCCTGATCGGGTCGTCAGGGGAGCTTGTAGACGGCCCCGAGGTTGTCGAGCTTTTCGGAGAAGCGCTCGTACCCGCGGTGGATGAGGTCGATCCCGTGCACCGTGGAGCGGCCCTCGGCCGCCAGGGCGGCGATGACGTAGCTGAACCCGCCGCGCAGGTCCGGCACGGTGATCTCGGCAGCCTGCAGCGGGGTCGGGCCGGAGATGACGGCCGAGTGCTGGTAGTTCGCCCGCCCGAACCGGCACGGCGAGCCGCCCAGGCACTCGCGGAAGGTCTGGATGTGTGCCCCGGCCTCGACGAGGGCGTCGGTGAAGCCGAGGCGGTTCTCGTAGACGGTCTCGTGGACGATGGACAACCCCGTGGTCTGGGTGAGTGCGACGACGAGCGGCTGCTGCCAGTCGGTCATGAACCCGGGGTGCACGTCGGTCTCGATGGCGATGGAGTTCAGCGTGCCCCCGGGGTGCCAGAAGCGGATGCCGTCGTCGTCGATCTCGAACTTGCCCCCGATGCGTCGGAAGACGTTGAGGAACGGCATCATCGGCAGCTGCTGGGCGCCGCGGACGTAGATGTCACCACGGGTGGCCAGGGCCGCGCAGGCCCAGGAGCCGGCCTCGATGCGGTCGGGGATCGCCAGGTGGTCGAAGCCGCCGAGCCGGTCGACCCCCTCGATGAGGATGACCCGGTCGGTCTGGACCGAGATGATCGCGCCCATCTTCTGCAGGATGGCGATGAGGTCCATGATCTCGGGCTCGATCGCGGCGCCCCGCAGCGTCGTGCGACCGATGGCGCGCACGGCGGTCAACAGCACCTGCTCGGTGGCGCCCACACTCGGGTACGGCAGGTGGATGTCAGCGGCATGCAGTCCGTTGGGCGCGGTCAGGCGCAGGCCGTCCTGGCGCTTCTCGACCACCGCCCCGAAGGTGCGCAGCACGTCGAGGTGGTAGTTGATGGGGCGTTCGCCGATGCGACAGCCCCCGAGGTCGGGGATGAACGCCTCGCCGAGGCGGTGCAGCAACGGGCCACAGAGCAGCACGGGGACCCGGGAGGATCCGGCGTGGGCGTCGATGTCGGCGATGTGGGCCTGTTCGACGTTGGTCGGATCGAGGACCAGTTCACCGTCACGATCGGTGGAGTCGATGACGACGCCGTGCAGCTCGAGCAGGCCGCTGACGATCTGCACGTCGGAGATCTCGGGCACCCCGCGCAGGCGGCACCCCTCCTCGGCGAGCATCACCGCGACCATGGCCTTGGACACCAGGTTCTTGGCGCCCCTGACCTCGATGTCACCGACGAGCGGGGAGCCGCCGTCGACGACGAGGGATGAGGTCATGGGCCAAGCCAAACACACCCGCGCACCGGGTGCGACACAACGATCACCGGCATCTCGCAGTCAGATCAGGCGGACGCCGACTTCTTGGCCGCGGCCGTGCCAGCGGGGGCACGACCGGTCGCGGTGCCGTCCTCGGGCAGGGTGTGCGGCTCCTTGACGTAGGACTTGAACGCGGTGCCGGCCCGAAACCGCGGCGCCTTGACCTCGGGGATGGGCACCGAGGTCCCCGTGTGCGGGTTGCGGCCGGTGCGGGGAGCTCGTTCGACGCGATCGAACGTGCCGAAACCGGTGATCGAGACCTTCCCACCCCGGGCCACTTCCCGGATGATGGTGTCGAGAACGGCATCCAGTGCTTCCGCTGCCGCTCTGCGGCTGCCGAACGTCGACTCCAGTTCCTTGACCAGATCTGCCTTGTTCACGTGGACGTACCCCAACTCCTGAAGAGCGCGCCGGGCGCAGCGCGACCGCGAACCGCCGAAATAACCGGTTCGGCACCGACCGTAGGGCCATCGAACGCCGTCGTCCACCGCTAGCGGCGCGTCGTCGGGCGACGTCGGACGCCTCTCGGAGGGCACCCCAACGGGGCCGTGCGCTCGGTTCGGGGTCGACTGCGGCAGTGACCCGCTCGCGCACTCAGGCGGTGACGGAGGGCTTCCAGCTCGGACGCGAACCTTCGAAAGTAGAAATGTCACCCTCGTGACGAAGGGTGAGACTGATGTCGTCGTGGCCCTCGAGCAGGCGCCACCGCGTGTAGTCGTCGACCTCGAATCGGGCCACGAGATCGCCGGCGGTGATCGTGCGTGACACCAGGTCGACGGTGACCGACGTGCCCGGGTGGTTCTCGAGCAGCTTCCACAGCAGTTCGACGTCGTCCTGGCTGCACTGGGCCGTCAGCAGCCCCTGCTTGCCGCTGTTGCCACGGAAGATGTCGGCGAACCGAGAGGAGATGACGACCCGGAAGCCGTAGTTCATCAGCGCCCAGACCGCGTGTTCGCGCGAGGACCCGGTGCCGAAGTCCGGCCCGGCCACGAGCACCGACCCGGCGGAGTAGCTCGGGTCGTTCAGCACGAACGTCTCGTCGCCACGCCAGGCGGCGAACAGGCCGTCCTCGAAGCCGGTGCGGGTGACCCGCTTGAGGTAGACGGCCGGGATGATCTGGTCGGTGTCGACGTTGCTGCGGCGCAGTGGCACGCCGACGCCGGTGTGGGTGGTGAAGGCTTCCATCAGTTGCTCCCTGCGGTCACGGGCTCGAGATCGGCCGGGCTCGACAACGTCCCCCGCACGGCGGTGGCCGCCGCGACGAGTGGGCTCACGAGGTGGGTGCGCCCGCCCTTGCCCTGACGACCCTCGAAGTTGCGGTTGGAGGTCGACGCGCTGCGCTCCCCCGGCGCGAGCTGGTCGGGGTTCATGCCCAGACACATCGAGCACCCGGGCAGGCGCCACTCGGCACCGGCGGCCGTGAAGACCTCGTGCAGCCCCTCGCTCTCGGCCTGGAGCCGAACCCGAGCCGATCCGGGCACGACGAGCATCCGCACCCCGTCGGCGACCTGACGCCCCTGGAGCACGGAGGCCGCGGCCCGCAGGTCCTCGATGCGCCCGTTGGTGCAGGACCCGAGGAAGACCGTGTCGACGTGCACCTCGCGCAGCGGCGTGCCGGCCTCCAGGCCCATGTACTCCAGGGCCCGGCGGGCGTTGGCCTTGTCGTTCTCGTCCGGCATCAGCTCGGGGTCCGGCACCGCCGAGCCGAGCGGCGCGCCCTGACCGGGGTTGGTTCCCCACGTCACGAAGGGGGTGAGTGCCGCGGCGTCGAGGACGACCTCGTCGTCGAAGACGGCGTCGTCGTCACTGCGCAGCTCGCTCCAGGCGGCGACGGCGGCATCCCAGTCGGCGCCGGTCGGGGCGTGGTCACGCCCGCGCAGGTACTCGAAGGTCGTCTCGTCGGGGGCGATCATGCCGGCGCGGGCACCGGCCTCGATCGACATGTTGCACACCGTCATCCGGGCTTCCATCGACAGCGCACGGATGGCGCTCCCCCGGTACTCCAGGACGTAGCCCTGGCCTCCGCCGGTGCCGATGCGCGCGATGACGGCGAGCACGATGTCCTTGGCCGTAACACCGTCGGCGAGGTCGCCCTCGACGGTGATGGCCATCGTCTTGAACGGCTTCAGGGGCAGCGTCTGGGTCGCGAGCACGTGCTCGACCTCGGAGGTCCCGATGCCGAAGGCCAGGGCGCCGAAAGCCCCGTGCGTCGAGGTGTGGCTGTCTCCGCACACGATCGTCATGCCCGGCTGGGTCAGGCCCAGCTGCGGTCCGACCACGTGCACGATGCCCTGCTCGGCGTCCCCCATCGGGTAGAGCGTGACGCCGAACTCCTCGCAGTTGCGGCGCAGGGTCTCGACCTGGGTCCGGCTCACCGGGTCGGTGATCGGCCCGGGGGTGGTCGGGACGTTGTGGTCCTCGGTCGCGAGGGTCAGGTCAGGCCGCCGCACCGGTCGCCCGGCGAGTCGCAGCCCGTCGAACGCCTGCGGGCTGGTCACCTCGTGAAGCAGGTGCAGGTCGATGTAGAGCAGATCGGGCTCGCCCTCCCCGCGGTGCACCACATGGGACTCCCAGACCTTCTCGGCCAGAGTTCCGGCCATTGCTCCACCTCCACGACGTGACCGCCGCTGGGCGGTCTCACGACTTCGACGCATGCGGACGCCCGCGTCGGGCGCCATCGCTGTCCACCGAGATTCGCACGGGCAGATGGCCAACGAACGTGCGTCTCAGGCAATGAGACGCTAATATCAAGACATGGACAACACAAGTGGCGTCGGGGTGCTTGACAAGGCCGCGATCGTGCTCAGCGCCCTCGAGGCCGGCCCGTCGACGCTGGCCCAGCTCGTGACGGCAACCGGGCTGGCCCGCCCGACGGCCCACCGGCTGGCCGTCGCCCTCGAGCACCACCGACTGGTCATCCGCGACCTGCAAGGTCGCTTCATCCTCGGCCCCCGTCTCGGCGAGCTGGCTGCCGCCGCGGGCGAGGACCGCCTGCTCGCCGCTGCGGGCCCCGTCCTGGGTGCGTTGCGCGACCACACCAACGAGAGCGCCCAGCTCTTCCGGCGCCAGGGTGAGCACCGGGTCTGTGTCTCCGCGGCGGAGCGCCCGGTCGGCCTGCGCGACTCCATCCCGGTCGGGGCAGCACTGTCGATGCGCGCCGGTTCGGCCGCTCAGGTCCTGCTGGCCTGGGAGGAGCCGGACCGGCTGCACCGCGGCCTCCAGGGAGCAGCCTTCTCCGCGACGTCGCTGTCGGGGGTACGGCGCCGCGGCTGGGCACAGAGCGTCGGCGAGCGCGAGCCGGGCGTGGCCTCGGTGTCGGCTCCGGTGCGCTCCCCCTCCGGCCGGGTCATTGCCGCGGTCTCCATCTCCGGGCCGATCGAGCGGTTGTCGCGCCAGCCGGGCCGGCTCCACGCCGCGACCGTCATCGCGGGCGCGAACAAGCTCACCGAGGTGCTCGCCCGCCACGCCGCGCAGCAGGACGCCCAGAACAACGCCTGACCCGCGACCCCTCGCGACTCATTGCACGCAGGCCACCTCGCCCCCGCGAAACACGGAGTTCACACGGCGACGCGCCCACGGCAACACCGCGACGGCATCGTGACGGCATCCGACGTCCGTCGCGCGAGGAGGTTGCCCGTGTCCCTCACCACTGCCCAGCGCATCGCCCGTGACCGCACCCGCCTGCTCGGGTTCCCGAGGCCCGGCCGCCGCGCGATCGTCGTCGGCGGGGGCGCGATGGCGGCGCGACGGGCCGCGGCCCTGACCCGGGCCACCACCCCCGTCACGGTGTTCGCCCCGGCCCTGTGTGACGACGTGTTCGACCTCCTGGCCGAGCGCCTCGTGACCTGGGAGAACCGTTGGCCGGTCGAGGCCGACCTCGCCGACGCCTGGCTCGTGCACGCCGCAACCGGCGACCCGGAACTGGACGCGCGCATCTGCCTCTGGGCGTCCACGGTGCGCGAAGGCGGCCTCAGCGCCTGACGATCCGCTCCCGGGCAGTCTCACCGCGGCGGCCCACCGGCACGGCCCCGGCCACGTCGGCCAGGCCGGAGGGTGCCGGGCCGGCGTACAGGCTCTCGGCAGCCGACACGGCATACGTCTCGTGCCAGATCGTCACGGCCGAGGGGTCCCGACGAGCAGCACGGTGGAAGGCCAGCCACGCCGGGCGGTGGGCCATCGAGGGGGCGTTGGCATAGGCGTAGATGTCGTCGACGCTGCGCCACCACTGGATCGTCGTCGTTCCGAGGCCGTTGACCGCCGAGCGGCCTGCGAGGAAGCCCAACGACTCCTCGTCACCGCGCGCTGCGGCAGCCTTGTTCTTCTCCAGCTCGACCAGCATCCGCGGCATCGCAGCGAGGACCGGACGGACGACCCCGAGCCGTCAGGGCTTGTGGACCCGCACGCCGATGAGGAAGACCGCGAGCGGTCCCTCGTAGGCGTGGGTGACGCGGTCGATCATGACGAGCTCCTTGGATAGTGCCACTGTCCATCAGTTCTCTGCCATGTTGGACACTGTCACTATCCAATGTCAAGCGCCGGAAGGACCACGGATGCGGATCTCCGACCTCGCCGAGACCACGGGCGTCCCCGTCCACACGCTCAAGTACTACCTGCGCGAGGGCCTGCTCATGCCCGGTGAGGCCACCAGTCGCACCCGCGCGGAGTACGGCCCCGAGCACGTCGAACGAGTGCGCCTCGTGCGGGCCCTGGTTGAGCACGGGGGCATCGGCATCGCGGGGGTGCGCTCGATCCTCACCGCACTGTCGGCCCCTCCCCCCTCACGTCATGACCTGCTCGGCGTCGCCCAGTACGCCCTGTTGACGGCGACGGGTGACGAGGTCCTGCCAGCCGTCAGCCCAGAGGTGGCCGACCTGCTCGACGACGCCGGCTGGGCGGTGTGCGGCGACGCCCCGGCCGCCCGCACGCTCACCACTGCCATCTCGGCGGCGAGGGACGCCGGCATCCCGCTTCCCCCGGCGGTCCTCAAGCGGTATGCCGCGGCGATGGCCGATGTGGCCGCCGTGGACCTCGATGAGGCCCTGAGCGCGGCGAGCATCGAGGCCGCGATGCACACCGTGGTGGTCGGCACCGTCATGGTCGATCCCGTGCTCATCGCCCTGCGACGCCTGGCTCAGGAGGCGGCGAACGCCTCGCGGTGGAGCGCAGCCGAACGGCACGGCCCGAACCCGAACACATCCGCCACGGGGAACATGACGATGCCGTAGAGCACGCCGCACCCCCGGTGCTCGCGTTCTCGACGATGGCGATGGCGTGACGAGGCCGACCTGCACCAAATGCGCGGCCCCCGACGTCGCTAGCCCAGAACCTCGGATGCCGCGGGCTCGCTGTCGTCGCCGGCGTTCCCGAGGGTGCGTCGGGCCATCAGCCGACTGCTGCGAATGTGAGCCTGTGACGCCACGCTCGCCTTCTCCGGGTCCCGGGACATGATGGCGTCGTAGAGGTGCTCGTGCTCCGCGTGCAGGGGCAGGGGTTCCTCGTTCTGCCGCAGCAGCCAGTGCAGCCGGCCCATCAGCGGCTCGTGCAGCGAGGCCAGCAGGTGGTTGTGCGCGGAGGCGATGATCGCGTCGTGGAAGTCCTCGTTGGCACGGTGGAGCCGTTCACTGTCATGCGCCTCGATGGCAGCTGTCGACTCGGCGAGGCTGTCCTCGAGGCGGCGAAGGTCTTCGTCGGTGGCCCGCTCGCTGGCCAGTCGCACCGCGAGGACCTCCAAGGCCAGGCGCACCTCGAAGAGCTCCTCGACATCGCGGCTTGACAGGCGGGTGACCACCACACCCCGCCGCGGTTGCTGGGTGACGAAACCCTCGCCCTTGAGGAGGTTGAGGGCGTCGCGCACCGGCACCCTGGAGACGCCGAGGCTCTCGGCAAGCGTTCGCTCCACCAAGTGCGTGCCGGGGGCCAGGTCGCCCTTGATGATCCGGTCCCGCAGCTCGCCAGCCACCCGCTCGCTGAGCGCGCGCTGGGTGCTTCCCAGCGTCGGCAGTGGCCCGGCCACGTCCTTGTCACGAGTCTCATCCAGCACCTGCCCGACAGTAGTGCCCGACCGGGCGCAGCGGGGGCGGCGGCACGCGAGCCGGGGGGCTTCAAGGGAAGGCAGACCTGTGTGAGAGGCGTCTCCCAGATGGCGCTGGCATACGGTATGCCAATGCGCTACGGTTCGTAGTAGTCACCCGCTCCGGCCGACGCAGTCGCTGCGGGTCGGGTGCTCGGCCCACGTGTCCCGTGCGATCTCGCGCTGACGCAGGTGGAGGAGCTCCGCGCGCAAGGAGTGACGGCACCGGCCGAGTCGAGCTACCGGTCGAGCCGCCAGGCCTACGCCGACGAGCAGGACGCCTCCCTCGCGATCATCTCCGTTCCCGGTGCCTACGCCGCCGAGGAAGCACGCCTGGCCATCGCCGCCGGCCGCAACGTGCTGATCTTCTCCGACAACGTCTCTGTCGAGGACGAGGTCGACATCAAGACCCGCGCCCACGAGGCGGGACTGCTCGTCATGGGTCCCGACTGCGGGACCGCGATCATCAACGGCACGGCGCTCTGCTTCGCGAACGCGGTGAACCGAGGCCCGGTCGGCGTGGTGGCTGCCAGCGGCACCGGCAGCCAGGAGGTCTCGGTACGCGTCGACGCGCTCGGCTCCGGCATCTCCCAGCTCGTGGGTGTCGGCGGGCGCGACCTGTCCGAGGCCGTCGGCGGCATCATGATGCTCGACGCACTGGCGATGCTCGACAGCGACCCCGACACGTCGGTGATCCTCCTGCTGTCCAAGCCGCCCGCCGACACCGTCGCCGCAAAGGTGCTCGCTGCCGCCGGACGAGCCTCCAAGCCCGTCGTGGTCTGCTTCATCGGCGCACCGGCCCCGGCAGAGGTGGGTTCGAACATCACCTTCGCCGCCAACACCCGGGATGCCGCCCTCGCCGCCGTCCGGCTCGCCAGTGGGGACCAGGTGGCCCAGCAGCCGAGCACGCACCGCCACGAGCTCGACGCGGTACGCACCGGATGGCTGCCCGGACAGAGCGACATCCGCGGCCTGTTCTGCGGCGGCACCGTCTGCGACGAGGTGTACCAGGCGATTGCCGCGGTCGAGCCCGAGACGACGTGGTCGAACGTGGCGAAGGACCCCGCCCGGCGCCCGAGCTCCGACGGCCGACAGGGCGGGAACGTCCTGCTCGACCTGGGCGACGACGACTACACCCAGGGCCGCCCCCACCCGATGATCGACCCCACCCTGCGCAACTCCGAGATCGTCAAGCACGCCTCGGACCCTGCGACCGCCGTCATCGTCATCGACGTCGAGCTCGGCTACGGCTCTCACCCCGACCCCGCGGGCGCAGTGCTTCCGGCAGTGACCGAAGCCCGCAAGATCGCCGCTGACGCCGGACGCCCCCTCGAGATCGTCGGCTACGTGCTCGGCACCGACCGTGACCCGCAGGGCAAGGACGGCCAGGAGGCCCTGCTCACGAGCGCCGGTGTGCGGCTCGTCGACAACGTCGTCGAGCTGGCCGACGTCTCCCTCCAGATGCTCCGCTGAAAGAAAGGAACGAACCACCATGACAACCAGCCTGTTCGGCGCTGACCTCAACGTCGTCAATGTCGGCCTCGACTCATTCCGTGAGGACCTCGAGGCGCAGGGCACGCACGCTGCCCAGGTCAACTGGGCGCCACCGCGCGACTACTCCCCCGAGGTGAAAGCCGCCCTCGCCGCACTGCGAGAGCCCGCCGTGGCGGAGAAGATCCGTGTCGCGAACGAGGAGGTCGTGCGCCGCATCATCGACGCCCACCCCGTCCTGGTCGGCTTCGGCCAGGCGATCGACGTGGTGCCCGGGATGACGAAGAACACCATCCTGCACGCCGGCCCGCCGATCGAGTGGGCTGACATGTGCGGTGCCATGCGCGGTGCCGTGACGGGAGCCATCGTCTTCGAAGGACTTGCCAAGGACATCGAGGAGGCGGAGGAGGTCGCCGCCAGCGGCGGCGTCGTCTTCTCACCCTGCCACGAGCACGACTGCGTCGGGTCCATGGCCGGGGTGACGTCCGCCTCGATGTACATGCACATCGTCAAGAACGCCGTGCACGGCAACGTCGCCTACACCAACCTCTCCGAGCAGCTCGCCAAGATCCTTCGGATGGGCGCGAACGACCAGTCGGTCATCGACCGCCTCGTGTGGATGCGCGACGTCTTCGGACCGATGCTCAAGCAGGCCGTCGAGATCACCGGCGAGATCGACCTGCGCTCCATGCTGGCCCAGGCCCTCCACATGGGCGACGAGGACCACAACCGCAACATTGCCGGCACGCTGCTGTTCTTCCAGTCGCTGGCCTCGGCGATGCTGCAGACCGACTTCACGACCGAGCAGAAGAAGGAGGTCTTCGACTTCATCGCCTCGAGCGACTACTTCTCCGGCCCGACGTGGATGGCCGTCTCGAAGTGCGCCATGGATGCCGCGCACGGCGTCCCGAACAGCACCGTCGTCACGACGATGTGCCGCAACGGCACCGACTTCGGGCTGCGCGTCAGCAACTTCGAGGGCTTCCGGTGGTTCACCGGCCCGGCCCAGCAGGTCATCGGCCCGATGATGGGCGGCTACAAGCCCGAGGACTCCGGCCTCGACATCGGTGACTCCGCGATCACCGAGACGTACGGCATCGGCGGCTTCGCCATGGCCGCCGCCCCCGCGATCGTGCCGCTCGTCGGCGGCACCGTCGAGGACGCCATGAGCTACTCCAAGGACATGGTCGCCATCACGACCACGACCAACCCCAACCTGACGATCCCGGTGCTGGACTTCCGCGGGATCGCCACCGGGATCGACGTCGTCAAGGTCATCGAGACCGGTGAGCTCCCCATCATCAACACCGCCATCGCCCACAAGGAGGCTGGCATCGGGATGATCGGCACCGGCCTGGTCCACCCGCCGTTCGAGGTCTTCGAGAAGGCCATCGTGGCCCTCGCCGAGTCGATCACCGCGTGAGATGACGCACTTCCGCGGCCGCGCCGCCGACCGTGCCTGGCAACACCTGCCGGGCACGGCCGGCGGGGCCGCGGTCGACTCCTCCTTCGAGCACGCGCTCAACCTGCGCGTCCCGGGTGGCTTGCTCACCCTCGTCACCCGGGACGGCAGACCCGCACCCGGCGTGCTCATCACGGACGCGGCGACCCTGCCCAGGGTGGCCGCCGGGACCACGGCACGACGCGAGGGCAGCACCCTGGAGATCGGCCGCCTGACGGTGGGGCTCACCGGCTGCACTTTCTTCTCGTGCCGGGTCGCCCGGCTCCCCGCTGCCACCGCCACCGCAGGGAGTCCCCGGACCCGAGCACGCCAGGCCCTCGACGCGCTCGCCGCACCGGGCTCATTTCGCACCGGGACGCACGCGCAGGACTTCGAGCAGGCGATGAGCCGCCGACTGACTCACGGCGCCCAGACGTACCGGGGAGCCATCGGCGCAGCCTTGACCGGGGACCCGGACGGCCTCACACCGGCCGCGGCCGCCCTGATCGGGCTCGGTACCGGCCTGACCCCCTCGGGCGACGACTACCTCGTGGGCGCCCTGGCCGTCCTCACGCTGCACCCAGCCACCTCCACGCTCCGGCGACTTCTCGCACACGCCGTCACCGTGAAGGCCGACACCACGACTCCGGTCGGCGGCCACTACCTGCGGGCAGCCGCCGACCGGTGCTTCCACCACGACATCACGCGAGCCGCACGCTGCGCCGTCACCGGCTCCGACGACCTCGAGGCCGCCTTCGAGGCGGTCGCCGCGATCGGCTCGACCTCGGGGACCGACACGCTCACCGGCATCGTCGACACCCTGGACGCCCTCACCCCGACACATCTCTGAGACAAGGAAACTCACGTGAACCGCAACCTCGTACTCGCAGCCATCGTCACCGGCATCCTGTGCGGTGCCTGGGCGGGGCTGGCCCCGCTGGTGGGGCTGTCCATCTGGGCTGGCTTCGCCGGCTGCACCGCCTACTTCGCCCTCGGCACCCCCGGCCTGAAGGGACTTGCGCTCACCCTCTCGACGACCTTGGTCGGGATCCTCACCGCCCTGGGCATGATCGCCCTCGGCGACCTCATCGGCACGCCGGCCGGCACCGGCATCGCCGTCGGCGTCATCGTCGCCATCATCGTCCTGATGGGCGCCGTGAAGTGGCTCGCCTTCGTCCCCGGCATCTTCGTGGGCTGCTACTCGACCTTCGCCATCGACGCCGACTGGAGACTGCTCGCCTCCTCACTCGTCGCAGGGGCCGTCCTCGGCCTGCTGTGCCAGCGCGGCGGGGAACTTGCCGGCACGTTCTGGGGCCAGCCGGAGCAGGCCACCCCCGAAACCGCATCCGTACCCGTCTGAGACCTCACGACCTTCCCACCCCAGGAGAACACCATGCGTATCGTCGTCGCCCTCGGAGGCAACGCCCTCGCCAAGCGCGCAGAGCCCATGACCGCCGACCGTCTACGGGCAAACGTCAAGTCCACCTGCCAGGCGCTCGCTGAGCTGACCGCGGAACACGAGGTCGTCATCACCCATGGCAACGGGCCCCAGGTGGGCCTGCTCGCGCTGCAGAACCTGGCCTACCGGGACGTGGCCGCGTACCCGCTCGACATCCTCGGTGCCGAGACGCAAGGGATGATCGGCTACGTCATCCAGCAGGAGCTGTCGAACGCTCTGGTCGGCGGCCGGCCGGTCACCGCTCTCATCACCACCGCGGTCGTCGACAGCGACGACCCGGCGTTCAGCCACCCGACCAAGCTGATCGGACCCCAGTACTCACCCCAGGATGCCGCCGAGGCAGCCGCCGAGTACCGCTGGACGATCGCGCGCGACGGCACCATGTTCCGCCGCGTGGTTCCCTCCCCCACCCCGTTGCGCATCCAGCAGGCCGGCACCATCCGCCAGCTCCTGGACAGTGGTCAGCTCGTCGTGTGCGTCGGCGGTGGCGGTGTCCCGGTCCGCATCGACGAAAGAGGACGTGAGATCGGGATGCAGGCCGTCGTCGACAAGGACCTCGCCTCAGCAGCCCTGGCCGCCGAGCTGGACGCCGACCTCCTCGTCATGCTCACCGACGGCGACTACGTCAGCGAGAACTGGGGCACACCGCACCAGCGCGACATCCTCACCGCGTCTCCCGAGGCCATCGCCGAGCTCCCGTTCGCCGAGGGCTCCATGCAGCCCAAGGTCGATGCCGCGATCCGCATCGCCAAGGCTGGGGGCCGTGCCCTCATCGGGCCCCTCGACAAGCTGCCCGACCTGCTGGCTCGCCGAGTCGGGACCGAGATCCGCCCGGACGTCCCCGAGGGCATCGTCCACGTCGGCTCGTGAGCGGGACTGAGAGCCACTCATGAGCATCGAGGAGCAGGACCTCGTCCACCTCGCGCGGTGTGTGGCCCTGGCCGAGGAAGCACTGGGTCAGGGCCACGCACCCTTCGGATCGATCCTCGTCGACTCGGAAGGACACGTGCTGTTCGAGGACCGGAACCGGGACACTGGCCTCTTCGGCACCCGGCATCCCGAACTCGCCATCGCCCAGTGGGCGGAGGCCAACATCCCCCGCCCACTGCGTGGTGTGCTCACCGTCTACACCTCCGGCGAACACTGCCCCATGTGCGCTGCAGCGCACGCCTGGGCGGGACTCGGGCGGATCGTGTTCGCCACCTCCACCCTCCAGCTGGTGGACTGGCTCACCGGGCTCGGATCCGCCCCCGGGCCGGTCGCCCCCCTGCGGATCACCGACGTCGTCCCCGACGCAGATGTCGACGGCCCCGCACCGGAGCTGGCGGAGGGTGTGCGAGCCCTGCACACCCGGCACCACGAGCGATTCCGTGAGGGTGGGAAGGCGACCCTCAATGGTCTTCTCCCCCACCCATGGCTATGGTCGGGGCCATGAGGCAGCAGGCGTTGCGTGACGGGGCCCACTGCCTCGACGTCACCCACCTGCCTGACCACGTGCCCTCCGGCGCAGCGCTGCTCGCGATCGCGCTCGGCGAGGAGGCCCGCGGCATCCGCGGGCTCGACGTCCTGCGTCGCAGCGTCGACCGCGCGCCGCCCGCCTGACCTTGACCCAGCCCCTCCCGGCTGTTCCGCCACCCTGACGGAGCGGCCGTTCCCCGGTCGCGCCCTTCGAGCGCGACGCTGACCTGTCAAGGACACCACCATGAACACCCCTGTCACTTTTGCGCGCCCTGAAGTACCTCCCGCCAGGGCGGATCACCTGCGAGGGCTCGAGGCCACGCTGGACGAGCAGTTCCGATCCATGCCGACCCTGCCGGCCGACGACGTCGCCGCGGCCCACCGCGCATCCGTCGAGCGCAACCTCCACGAGGTGCGCCTGGCGCTGCGGATGTACGCCGAGGGTCGGTACGGAACGTGCATCCGGTGCGCCGACCCCATCTCCGTGGTGCGGCTCGAGGCACGACCGTGGTCCACCCGCTGCATCCGCTGCGCCGACCTCGTCGGATGGTGACCCCTGGCGAAGGCGGCCGTCCCCGCCAGGTCGTCGTCGTCGGAGCAGGCATGGTGGGCCTGTCCACTGCCTGGTTCCTCCAGGACCACGGCATCGACGTCACCGTGATCGAACGCGGTGACGTCGCTGCCGGGGCCTCCTGGGGCAACGCCGGCTGGCTGACCCCCGGCCTGACGGCCCCGCTCCCCGATCCGGCCGTGCTCGGGCAGGGGCTGCGAGCGCTGCTCGACCCGTCCTCGCCGGTGGTCGTCCCCCGGATCCCGAGCCCGCGACTGCTGCGCTTCCTCAGCGGGTTCGCACGCCACAGCACCACGCGGCGGTGGCGTGCCGGCATGAGCGCCTACCTGCAGGTGAACGCCATGGCCCTGGGCGCGTTCGACCGCCTGGCCGAGGGCGGGGTCAGCGAGCCGACCCACGAGGCGGACCCGTTCCTGGCCTGCTACCGCACCCCCGAGGACCGTCGGTTCCTGCTCGAGGAACTGGAACAGATGGCAGGCGCCGGTCAGGACGTCCGTTTCGACATCCTGACCGGTGAGGAGGCCCGGCGCTGCGAACCGGCGCTGTCGCCCACCGTCGGGGCAGGCATCCGGATCCACGGCCAGCGGTACATCCACCCGCCCCGGTTCATGGATGCCCTCGCCGCCTCCTTCCGAGCCCGAGGCGGGACGATCCTGACGGGAAGGACGGTCACCGGGCTCCAAGATCGCGGGGAGTCGGTCGAGGTGGCTGACGACACCGGGATCACGCATCGGGTCGATGCCGTGGTGGTGGCCAGCGGTGCAGAGCTCGGCGACCTGACCAGGGCGTTCGGGGTGCGACACCTCGTCCAGGCCGGCCGCGGGTACAGCTTCACCGTCCGCGCACGCCAGCTCCCGTCCGGGCCGGTGTACTTCCCCGCCCAACGCCTCGCCTGCACCCCTCTGCGGTCGCCCACCGGCGACCGGTTGCGCGTGGCCGGGACGATGGAGTTCCGCTCCCCCTCGGCTCCCTTGGACCGTGAGCGGATCGACGTCATGGCAGCCGCCCTGGCACCGCTCATGGACGGGCTGGACCTGCACGAACGGCAGGAGGAGTGGGTGGGGTCCCGCCCCTGCACCACCGACGGTCTCCCCCTCGTCGGCGGCACCAGGTCGCGTCGGGTCTTCGTCGCCGGCGGGCACGGCATGTGGGGCATCGTGCTCGGGCCGGTCACCGGGCAGCTCCTTGCCAGCCTCGTCGCAACCGGCCAGCTCCACCCCGCGCTGACCCCGTTCGACCCCACCCGCTGACCCGGCACCGCAGGCCGGAAAATGCCAAACCCCCCGGCGAACCGGGGGGTTTGGCTTTTGTAGCCCCGACGGGATTCGAACCCGCGCTACCGCCTTGAGAGGGCGGCGTGCTAGGCCACTACACAACGGGGCCTCGTGCTGCACCCATCCGCTCGAGAGCGGCTGGGCAACGGAGCAGAACCTTACGCCACAGCGAGGTCTTTCTCCGAATCGCGCCCGGCGACAATGCCGGGTGCGATGGCTGGGGTACCAGGACTCGAACCTAGAACGGATGAACCAGAATCACCAGTGTTGCCAATTACACCATACCCCATGGGGTATGCCATCTGCCGTTGCCGCGAGGGCGTGGGCTTCAGGCGAACCGAGGCACGATCTTAGCGGGCACGTTCGCCAGCACCCAAATCGCCGACCGCCACACCGGCTCCGCGGCCACCTCAGAGGGTCGAGCGCAGGGCGTCCAACCGGGTCAACGTGGCCGTCTTGCCCAGGATCTCCATGGACTCGAACAGCGGCGGCGAGATCCGGCGTCCGGAGACCGCGGTGCGCAGCGGCGTGAAGGCGACCTTGGGCTTGAGCCCGAGCCCGTCGATGACCGCGGCACGCAACGCCGCCTCGATGGCCGGCGCCGTCCACGTCGACTCCGACGCCAGGACCCCGCTGTGCTCGTCGGGCAGCGCCTGGAGCGCCGTGGACGCCGCGTCGAGGACGCGCACGGCATCCTCACCCAGCTGGGCGCGGGCATCATCGGCGACGTCGACCATGTCGTCCGGGGCGAAGAACGGTGCGACCAACGCCCCTGCCTCGGTGAGGTGGGCGATCCGCGTCTGGATCAGGGCCGCGACCTCGCGCAGTCGCCCGAGCTCGCCCAGCGAGGGGTTGCCGCTGAGGATGCCGTCGGCCTCCAGGTAGGGCAGCAGTCGCGAGGTGAAGTCGTCGAGCTCCAGGGCGCGGATGTGCATGCCGTTGAGCCAGTCGAGCTTCTTCAGGTCGAAGATCGGGCCGACCGGGTTGACGTCGGACCAGGAGAACCGGGCGGAGAAGTCCTCGAACGTGAAGACCTCCACGTCCTCACCCTCCGGGCCCTTGGCCGGCGGGTAGGCCAGCAGGGCGAGGAAGTTGACGAGGGCCTCGGGCAGGTAGCCCTGCTCACGGAACCAGGTGAGGCGAGCGGCGGGGTTCTTGCGCTTGGAGATCTTCGAGGAGTCCGGGTTGCGCAGCAGGGGCATGTGCGCGAACTTCGGCGGTTCCAGCCCGAGCCACTGGTAGAGCAGGATGTGCTTGGGCGTCGAGGAGATCCACTCCTCGCCGCGCACGACGTGGGTGATGCCCATCTCGTGGTCGTCGACGACGACGGCCAGGTGGTAGGTGGGGAAGCCGTCGGCCTTGAAGATGACCTGGTCGTCCGGGCGCGGTGCCGACACCGTGCCGCGGATGAGGTCGTCGAAGACCAGCGGGACCTCGTCGGGCACGAACATGCGCACGACGGGCGTCTCGGAGAAGCCGGGAAGCTCCGCCCGCTCCTGCTCCGTGAGCCCGTGGCACATGCGGTCATAGCCGGTCGGCTTCTTGTCCCTGGCCTGCGCCTCGCGCATCTGCGCCAACCGCCCCGGTGTGCACCAGCAGTGGTAGGCGTGGCCGGACTCGAGCAGCCGCTCGACGTAGGGCCGGTAGGTGTCGAGGCGCTCGCTCTGGCGATAGGGCTCGAAGGGGCCACCGATGTCGGGGCCCTCGTCCCAGGTCAGCCCGAGCCACGACAACGTGTCGAACACCTGCTGCTCGGAGTCGGCGCGAAACCGCGTGCGGTCGGTGTCCTCGATGCGCAGGACGAAGCGCCCCCCGTGCTGGCGCACGAACGCCAGGTTGAACAGCGACATGTAGGCCGTACCGACGTGGGGGTCACCCGTGGGCGAGGGTGCGACCCGAAGGCGCACGGCCCCGGTCAGGGCGCCGACGGGTGCTGCTGCGGAGGTCTCGGACACGGACTGCTCGCTCTCTGCGGGTCGGTGGCGCCCGTCGGGGTGTGCGTCGCTCGGTGACCCGGCGGCATCCGAGGTCTCATCGGCGGGGGGGCCGGCGTGGCGGCCTTCATAGGTCGGCTCTGTCATGGTGGGCGACAGCCTAGTGACGCACGAACGGATTGCTGAGCACCCCGATGCCGTCGATGTCGACGTCGACGCGCTGCCCCGCCTCCACGAGGCCGACTCCTGCGGGCGTCCCGGTGAGGATGACGTCTCCCGGCAACAGGGTGAAGGCCTGGGAAGCGAACGCGATCAGGGCGGCGACGTCGTGCACCATGTCCGACGTCGCGCCGTCCTGCACGATGTCACCGTCGAGCATGGTGACGATCCGCTGGCCGGCGGGGTCGAGGTCGGTCTCGATCCACGGCCCGAGGGGGCAGAAGGTGTCGAAGCCCTTGGCCCGCGCCCACTGGCCGTCGGTGCGCTGGAGGTCACGGGCGGTCACGTCGTTGGCGACGGTGTAGCCGAAGACCGCAGAGAGGGCCTCGCTCGCCTCGACGTCCTTGCACAACCGCCCGATGACCACGGCCAGCTCACCCTCGTAGCTCACCTCGCTCGTCTGGGGAGGCATCACGACGGGGTCACCCGGCCCGACGACGGCCGTGTTCGGCACGAGGAACATCAGGGGGGTCGACGGGGCCTCCCCGCCCATCTCGAGGGCGTGGTCGGCGTAGTTCTTGCCGATGCCGATCACCTTGCTGCGGGGGATGACGGGGGCGAGCAGTCGCACGTCGGCCACCTGGTGGACGGCACCGGTCAGTTCGATGCGCTGGTAGAGCGGGTCGCCGGTGATCTCGGCGATCTTCTCCCCTGCCCCGTCGACCAGCCCGTAGGCCGGGTCCTCACCCGTCGTGAACCTCGCGATGCGCATGGGCACAAGCCTAGGCCCGTCACCGGTTCACACGATGTGCAGGGCCTGACCCGTCAGCTCGCGGCACCCACACCCGCGGTGGTCGCCGCGTCGGCGAGCACCCGCGCCACGGTGGCGGCACCCTCCTCCGAGAAGTGGATGTCGCGGGCGGTGCAGAGGTTGGTCAGGGTGCAGACCCGGGCGGCGTTCTCGGGAATGGTGCGCCCACCGATCTCGGTCGGTGTGGTGTCGTTCGTGGCGAACGCCTCGTCGAGACTGACGAAGGTCGCCCCGGCGCCATCGGCCGCCGCCTCGATCGCGTCGCTGAGGTCGGCATAGCCCTGGGCCGCCTCCTCAACACCCTCGACGGGCTGGTCCAGCGTCTGGGCCGCGACCCAGGGGTTGTAGTAGCCGAGCACGAGCACGGGAACCTCCGGCCCCGCCGCGGTGCGCAGGCGCTCGAGGATGGTCGGCAGGTTCTTCTCGACGGTGGCGACCCCCTTGGTCACACAGGCCGCGTCGATCTGGGCACCGCCGCGCACACACGCCAGGAGGTCGTTGCCACCGATGTCGATCGTGACCAGCGCCACCTCGCCCTTGCGCTCGGCGAGCACCGCCTCCGCCTGCTCGAGCTGGCTGCCCTCGTCGAAGGTGCACTTGCCGCCCTCGATGAGGGAGGTCGTCGTCTCGCCGCTGCAGCCGAGGTTCTCGACCTCGAGCGACGCACCCGCGGCCTCCAGCCGATTCGCCGTCAGCGCCGGGTAGGCCGTGTCGCGCAGCTCGGCCCCACCCGGCTGGTAGCCCGCGGCGAGCGAGTCGCCCAGGGCGACGTAGTGGCGCTCGGGCGCGGCATCCGGCGGCGGGGGTGTCGGTGAGCTCGACGCGGAGGGCGCCGCCGGGGTGCTCGGGGCAGCCACCTCGGCGTCGGCGCTGCACGCGGAGAGCGCGAGCACGAGCGCGCTCGCCGCAGCGAGGAACGGCAGGGTGGAGCGGGTCATGGGGTCCTCGTCGGTCGTGAAGGAACGCAGCGGGTGGCGCTGGGCCCGGAGGCAGTGACCTCCATTGTCACCTCAGCGAGCAGCGGACCCGTTCGGGTTCCCGTCCTTCGACACCACCGGGTCCCTGCCGCGAACGCCCCGCCACCGGTGCGTGGGTACCGTGGTGCGGTGACTGACCGCGTGCTGACCCTCGAGGAGTGGCGCGGGCTCGAGTCCGCGCACGAGCAGCGCGTCGACGCGGCCACGGCCGCACACCGAGAGCGCACCTCCGGCGGCCGCACCCACCCCGTCGAGGACTTCCTCTTTCGCTACTACAACCACTCCCCGGCCCGACTGCGCCGGTGGCACCCCGGCCCCGGGGTCGTCCTCGCGGATGCCGCTGGTCTCCCCCGTGCGTCGTGGACCCACTACCGACGAGCCGGGGATGCCGTCCGCCTCGACGTGGGCGCGTTCCTCACCTCCCGCGCGTCGGCGGTCTCCTTCGTCCGGGGCCTGCTGCGGGCCACGCTGTCGCGCCCGGCGCACCTCGGGTGCTTCGGCCTGCACGAATGGGCCATGGTCTACCGGTTGCCCGCCGACGACGTGCGTCACTCGGGATGGCCCCTGCGCCTCGGTGGCGAGGGGACCGACGCGGTGGTGGAAGGCCACGGCATCCGGTGTTCGCACTTCGACGCCTACCGGTTCTTCACCGAGCCGGCGGCGCCCCGCAACGCGTTGCGCCCGACCCGCGAGGGCCAGGTCGCCCTGGAGCAGCCGGGCTGTCTGCACGCCGGGATGGACGTCTACAAGTGGGCCTTCAAGCTCGCGCCGCTCGTTCCCAGCGACCTGGTGGTGGATGCCTTCGACCTGGCCCGCGAGATCCGGGTGCTCGACATGCGCGCGTCCCCCTACGACCTGCGTGAGCTCGGGTACACGCCGGTGGCGATCGAGACACCCGAGGGCAAGGCTGCATACATCGAGGCGCAACGCGCCTTCTCGCAGCGGTCCAACGCGCTGCGCCTGCGCCTGATCGACGTCATCGACCTCGCCGCCGCGCGACCAGCCGCATCCCAGGTCGCGGTCAAGGTCGAATGAGCGCAACACGCGTGTCTGCTCGGGCGACCTCGGCGTGTTGCCCTCACTCGACTGGACCGAACCAGCCGGGCGGAGGGACCCGTCGTCGGGCCACCGTTCGCCCGCGGCGACCAGCCCGACCGGGCCCGGCGGCGGTCCGCCCGACGGCGCACACGGCATCCATCTCGCGGGCACGCTCTCCGGCAGCAGCCGACATCCAGGCAAACGGATGGACCCGGGTCCCCCGGTCGACGGCCATGGTCACCGATGTCACGGGACATGAGATCGAGTGAGCGCAACACGCCGTGTGCGGATCGGGGAGATCGGCGTGTTGTGCTCACTCGTTCGAGGTCACGCGGGGGCGCAGTGCCGATCGGGTCAACGCGGGGCGACCCCGGCCCGCACCAGACCGTAGGTGACCGACTCCACGAGCGCGTCCCACGACGCCTCGAGGATGTTCGCCGCCACCCCGATGGTCGTCCACGAGGTCGTGCCGTCGGAGGTCTCGATGAGGACGCGCGTCACGGCATCCGTGCCGTGCGCCGCATCGAGGATGCGTACCTTGTAGTCGATGAGCTCGAGGTGGCCGATCTCGGGGTAGGCGGCCGCGAGCGAGGCGCGCAACGCGTGGTCGAGGGCGTTGACCGGGCCGTTGCCCTCGCCGGTCTGCACGACCCGCTCCCCTGCCGCCGTGAGCTTGACGGTCGCCTCGGAGAGGGCGTCGTCGTCGCCGCGCGCATCGGTGATCACGCGCCAGGACTCGACGTCGAAGAACGTGGGCAGGGCGCCGTCGACCTCACGGCGCAGGAGCAGCTCGAAGCTGGCGTCTGCAGCGTCGAAGGTGTAGCCGCGCAGTTCCTTGTCCTTGACGGTGCGCAACACCCGGGCGAGCGTGGCGGCATCCGCCTCGTCCGTGGGGTCGAGGTCGAACCCGAGTTCGCGCGACTTCAGCTCGATGGAGGCGCGGCCGGCCATGTCGGACACGAGC
This sequence comes from Dermatophilaceae bacterium, assembly GCA_017989115.1. GTDB lineage: Bacteria > Actinomycetota > Actinomycetes > Actinomycetales > Dermatophilaceae > Fodinibacter. Next base: position 26,119 of record JAGNQK010000013.1, read on the forward strand.
ATGCGCATGTCGTTGCCGACCTGCTTGGGGTCCATGTGCTGGTAGAGGTCGGGGTCGACCTTGATCGCGCTCGCGTGCAGGCCGGCCTTGTGGGCGAAGGCACTGGATCCGACGTAGGGCTGGCGGGAGTACGCCGGCACGTTCGTGACCTCGGCGATGGCGTGGGCGATGCGGGTGGACTCCTGCAGCCGGTGCGGCTCGAGCAGGTCCAGGCCCTTCTTCAGCTGGAGGTTGGCGACGACGGTCAGCAGGTCGGCGTTGCCGGTGCGCTCGCCGTAGCCGTTGACCGTGCCCTGCACGTGGGTGGCGCCCGCGTCGACCGCAGCCATCGAGTTGGCGACGGCGCACCCGGTGTCGTTGTGGCAGTGGATGCCGATGCGCGCGCCGGTGCTGACGACGACGTCACGCACGACGTCGGCGACCTGGTCGGGCAGCATCCCGCCGTTGGTGTCGCACAGGGCGATGACCTCGGCTCCGGACTCGGCCGCGGCGCGCACGGCCTCGAGGGCGTAGGCCCGGTCGGTGGCGTAGCCGTCGAAGAAGTGCTCAGCGTCGAGGAAGACCCGGCGGCCCTCGCCGCGCAGGAACGACACGGTGTCGCGGATCATCTCGAGGTTCTCCTCGAGGGTGGTGCGCAGGGCCCGCTCGACGTGGCCGGTGTGCGACTTCGCGACGAGGGTGATCACCTGTGCCTGGCTGTCCAGCAGCGCCCGCACGAGGGGGTCGCTCTCGGCTCGTCCCCCGGCCCGGCGGGTCGCACCGAAGGCGGCCAGGGTCGCGTTGCGCAGGCGAAGGTCCTGGGCGGCCCTGGCGAAGAACTCGGTGTCCTTGGGGTTGGCGCCCGGCCACCCGCCCTCGATGAAGCCGACGCCCAGGTCGTCGAGGTGCGCGGCGATGGCGAGCTTGTCGCCCACGGAGAGGTTGAGTCCCTCCTGCTGGGCGCCGTCACGCAGCGTCGTGTCGTAGACGTGGAGGTCGCTCATCGGTTCTCGTTCACCCGGATCGGTCTGCCGGTACACCCGGCGTCGTGTGCCCCGGCCCTTGCGGGCCGGGGCGATGACGTGTGCTGCTTGCGGTTCCATTCTCGGGCCAGCGCTGCCGTCGTGCCGCCCGGGGGTGGGGGCGGCCGACCCTTGCTCCCCGGTCCCGCCGCACCTGCGACGCTCCCGACAAGCAAAAGACCCCCCGGGTGCGGGAGGTCTGCGCGACGAGGAGTTCTCGTCGCGCTAGCCGATAATGAGCGTGGCGGTGGCCACAGGAAGCATCACCCACACACTGTTGCACGGGTCGGGGGTGCGGGGACAGCAGGAGTCCACATGCTGGCGACCGCGGACGCACGGACAGCAAAAGGCGGCGACCCCCGATGTGGGGGCCGCCGCCTTTCCCGACTGGAATCAGGGGGCGGAGACGAGCACCGACCCGGTTCCGAGCACGGCACCGGCCGCGGTGACGACGTTCATCTCACCGAAGAGCTGGCGCCCGGCCGCGGCTGGAGCCGTCGCCGTGAGCGAGCCCGTGACCGTGGCCGACTGCCCACCATCGAGGGTGATGGCGGCGCCGGGCACCGTGAGCGTCCCGAGCGCCGACGAGAAGAACACGTCGAGGTAGTCGTACTCGGTCGTGCCCGCGGGCACGGAGTACCCGTCGACCTCCACCGTGTACGTCCCGGGCGCCGGGTTGGCCAGCGACACCGACTCGTCGGAGTCACCGTCGGCGTCCTGGGCGACCAGCACACCAGCGGCGTTGTAGACCGACAGGTCGAGGTCGGCCGAGAGGTCGGCGGGGTTGCCGATGCTCACGTCGAGACGCTCGGCACCTGCCGGAACCACCACCTCGAACTCCTGGACGTCCCCGTCGGCGATGCTCGGGCGCTGGCTCAGGGCCGAGCCGAGGTTGCCACCCTTGGGTGTGACCGTGACCGGGCCGAAGTCGTTGCGCACCGTCCACGAGACCGCGGTGGCCTCGCCGACGGGGGCAGCGATGGTCTGGATGGCCGGGTCGACCGTGACGCCCTGGGCGGCAGCGGTCAGGCGGTACGGGTTGTCGAGGAACGGCGAGGTGCGCCGCGACTCGACGATGAGCTCCCAGACACCCGGGATCGGGTTGCTGTACGCCCGCGAGTTCGCGTTGCACGGCGAGCCGGGGAAGTTCGTGTAGCACTGCGTCGTCGCCGTCGGGTCCACCGGAACCCCGTACGGGTTGAACGCGATCCAACGAACCTGGCTGTTCGTCGCGATGCCACCGAGGTTGACCTGGAGGGCCTTGGTGCCCTCGGGGACGGTCACGAAGTGGCGCTGGACGAGGTTGCGCTCGACCTCACCGGTCTTGGTCAGCGCGTACGAGGGCTTCTTCAGGTCCTCGGACGCCACCACGGCGAGCATGACGCGGTGGTCGACGACGCCGGTCTTCGGGTCGTCGACGACGAGGATCGCGGAGTGCAGACCGGCCGTTCGCGGCTTGGCCACGACGGTGATGCTCTGCGCGCGGTCCAGACGAAGGGATGCCGCCGAGGGAACCGTGAACGTGCCGTCGTTGCCGATCAGACGAAGGCGGTGAGCCACGTTGCCCGAGGCACCGGAGGTGCGGGTCACGTTGACCTGGTAGGTCTTGGTCTGACCGACCTTGTGGCCGCCGTCGCCCGCGGCGCAGCGGTTGTAGACACCGGCGCCGCGGTCGGGGGTGGCCAGGAAGTCGGAGATCGGCGTGCACACCGGGGCGTCGGTGGTGAACGTGCGGGTCGCCGGCTTGGTCTTCAGCAGGTTCCAGGAGGCCGGGACGTCGATCTGACCGTTGCCCTGGGACACCGCCTCGACACCCTTGACGAAGTCAGCCGTCGTGTACATCGACTCACGCAGCTGCGCGGGGGTGATCGGCGTGCCCGTGGCGAAACCGGCCGAGAGCAGCAG
>JAGNQK010000106.1:0-6110 GCA_017989115.1 Dermatophilaceae bacterium
CCGGCGACTCGCCGAGGATGAACTGGTTGTCGGGGGTGAAGCTCTCGGGCCCGTTGTAGAACTTGCGGATCCCGGTGCGCTCGAGCACCGGCAAGCGGTGGATCGCGCTGTCCATGAGCACGGCGAAGTGTTCCCAGTCCTCCTCCAGCAGCTGGAACTCGAACGGGTACGGGATGGTCTCGGGCGACACCCACGGTTTGGCCTCGGGTTCGAAGCCGCCGACGACGAGGCCGCCGACCTCTTCCTTGACGTAGGTCCACCCGTCGGGGTCGCGCAGGATCGGCATGCCCGGCGCCACGCCGTCGATCTGGTCGGTGACGACGTAGAAGTGCTCGGCCGAGTGCAGCGGCACCACGACGCCGGCCATCGCCCCCACGGCCTTGGCCCACTGCCCCGCACAGTTGATGACCACCTCGCAGGCGACGTCCCCGGCATCCGTGCGCACGCCGCGCACCCGGCGACCACCGGGCGCGGTCGGGTCGGCCACGACGTCGAACCCGGTGACCCGCACCCGTTCCCGCACGGTGACCCCGAGCTGACGGGCACCCTTGGCCAACGACTGGGTGACGTCGGTCGGGTTGGCGGTGCCGTCGCCGGGCAGCCAGATCGCGCCCTGGAGGTCGTCGGTGTGCAGCAGCGGGTACCGCTCCCCCGCCTGGGCCGGGGTCAGCAGCTCGCAGTCGAGGTCGTAGGCGGCGGCCGTCGCGGCCGTGCGGCGCAGCGCGGTCATCCGCTCGGGCGTGCGCGCGACGATCAGGCCCCCGCACTGTCGGTACCCGGTGGACAGCCCGGTCTCGGCCTCGAGCCGCTGGTAGAGGTCGGCCGAGTGCTGCACGAGCCGGGTGCCGCTCTCGCTGGCGCGCAGCAGCCCGACGAGCCCGGCCGCGTGCCACGTCGTGCCGCAGGAGAGCGTGCCCTGCTCGAGCAGCAGCACGTCGGTCTCTCCGAGGTGGGCCAGGTGGTACGCCGTGGAGGCACCGATCACTCCCCCGCCGACGATGACGATCCGGGCCCGCTCCGGCAGCGCCGTCGTCGACGCCTGGCGAACAGCCTCGGATGCCGGGGCACCGGTGCGCGGGTCGGTCACCTCTGCCCCTCCCCTGACGCCCGGGCGAGCAGCTGCTCGAACCGGGAACTGGCGGCCAACCGTTGCGCGGGTTCCCACTTGTCCATGGCCCACCCCCAGAAGTCGAAGTCCAGGCTGCTCATCCCGTCCTGGATCATCCCCCACAGCGTCCAGCCGTAGCGGGCGACCCAGCCCCACAGCTCGGCGCGGGCGATGCGGGCGTCGAGGCCTTCGGGCGTGAGGAGGTCGCCGTAGTAGGCGGTGCACAGGGCCGCCAGCTGGTCAGGGTCCAGGTGGGCCTCGGCAGCGGCGTTGCCCAGCTCGAAGGACGGCTCGTTCATGCCGGAGTACTCGTAGTCGATGATCCGCAGGTCCCCGCCGTCATCAAGCACGTTCGCGGCGAGCAGGTCGTTGTGGCAGGGCACGAGGGTCTCGGGCCCCAGCGCGAAGGCCGCCCGCACGCGCTCGAGGTGAGGTTCGAGCGTGAGGTAGTGCGGCGGCATCCGGAATCCGTGGTCCTGCACGACTGCGAGGTACTGCTCGCGCAGGGCGAACATGTCGAACCGGCCGATGAACCGCGGGCCCGCGTGCAGGCGGCGCAGGGCCGCGGCCAGCCGCACCGGGTTGGCGCCGACGTCTGGGTCGCCCCAGGTGCGCCCGGGAAGGAACCCCACGACCATGACGCCGCGGCCCTCGAGGTAGTCGATCACGGGCGCCCCGACCCCGGCTGCGGCTGCCGCCAGGGTGTTGTGGTGTTCGGCATGGCGATCGACGCCGAGGAGCCCGGTGTCGGGCGACGAGACGCGCACGACGACGTCGAGACCGGCATCCGTGCGCACCCGGTAGTTGACGTTGGTCAGCCCCCCGGGCAGGGGCGTCACGTGACGCCCCTGCCCGGTGAGGACGGGGATGCCGTCGAGCAGCGTGTCGAGATCGGTCATGGTCAGTGCCCGATCAGGACAGCGGGTCGCCCGGCTTCCAGTCGTGCGTCGTGCCGCCGTGGGCGGTCTTGCCGTGGTGCTCGAGCTCGATCTCGTCGGCGCTCGTCGTGCCCTCCGGCAGGTCGATCGTCATCTTCGGGCCGGTGAACCACTTCTTGGCCGACAGATGCCACCCGATCCACAGCACGATGAGCGAGCCGACGGTGAGGATCGGCGCGTAGTTGACGAACTTCCACTCGAAGTTCTCGTTGAAGGGGTTCGCCGCCGGGGTGAAGGGAAGGATGAAGTAGACGCTGATGACAGCGATCTCGGCCACGGCGATCGGGGCCATCCACTTCCACTTGTTCCCGAGGTTCCACGACCCCTGCTTGAACGAGTCACCGGCTCGCCACCGCAGGAAGATCGGAATCGCGAAGGCGACGTACAGCCCGATGACCCCGACCGACACGACCGCGTAGAAGGCGGTCGGCACGATGATCGGTGCCTCCTCGGTGCCGATGTTGACCTCGACGAGGGCCGGCACGGTGATGAGCGCCGCGATGACCGACGAGATGAGCACCGCGTTGGCCGGGACCTTGCGCGAGTTCAGCCGCGCCCAGTACGACGAGCCGGGGACGGCGCCATCGCGCGAGAAGGCGAAGAGCATGCGGCTCGTGGACGTCATGCAGGCCGTGGTGCAGAAGAACTGCCCGATGCTCGCGATGAGGAGCACCGTTCCGGCCCAGCTCGACGACAGCGCCTGGTTGAAGATGACGCCGACACCGCCGCCGCCGGCCGTCACGGCCTCCGGGTCCTGCACGGCGAAGAGGAAGGCGAGCAGGAGGATCCAGCCGCCGATCGCGGAGTAGAAGATCGAGCGCCAGATGCCCTTGGCGGCACCGTCCGCGGCGTCGTGCGTCTCCTCGGAGAGGTGTGCCGACGCGTCGAAGCCGGTGATCGTGTACTGCGTGAGCAGGAATCCGAGCGGAAGGACGTAGAACCAGAAGCCGAAGCCACTCGTGTCGCCGCCGGCCAGGCCCCCGCTGTTGTTGACGCGCATCGTGAAGACGTCGTTGACGCTCATGTGCTTCTCGGGCAGGAAGACGAGGATCGCGATGATGATCGCGGCGCCGGCGACGTGCCACCACACCGAGATGTTGTTGAGCATGGCCAGCAGGTGCCCGCCGAAGATGTTGATCATCGCCGTGAGGAAGAGGACCACGAGGAACATCCAGAAGACGCGCTGGAGGCTGTAGCCGGCGGCCCACGACTCGCTCATCGTGCTGAACGAGAGGTCGAAGAACGTCGCGGCACCGTAGGCCACGGATGCGTCGATCGCGAGCAGGCCGATGAGGTTGAGCCAGCCGGTGTAGTAGCCGGCCTTGGCGCCGCCGAGCTTGCTGGCCCACCAGTAGATGCCACCGGAGGTCGGGTAGGCCGACACGAGCTCGCTCATGCAGAACCCGATGATGAGGATGAAGACGGAGATGAGCGGCCAGCCGATCGAGATGGCGATCGGGCCGCCGTTGTTCCACGCCTGGCCGAAGGTCGTGAAGCAGCCCGCGAGGATCGAGATGATCGAGAAGGAGATCGCGAAGTTGGAGAAGCTCGACCACGATCGGTTGAGCTCCTGCTTGTAGCCGAGCTCGGCGAGCAGGCGTTCGTCGTCAGAGAGGTGCACATCAGCCACGGTTTGCTCCCATGGGTCCGGCCGGCCCCGAAGTGACCGGCGTCATGTGTGGTGCGACGGGCCGATGTTAGGGCTCCCGGGACGTCATTGGTATGGCTTTGGGCCATTCTTTGTCTTCGGCGCGTCGCCGTTTGCGCTACGGAATCCGTCGCCACCGGGCCTTGCGTCCGGCACTCCGGCAGCCCCGGCGACCAACCTGCCGGACGCACCGTGAGGGGTGGGCGTGTGCAAGGGGCGGAACGAGGGAGGCGCGGGCGGGCCGTGCTCACTAGGCTGCGGACCACCGGCCCCGCGGCCGGGTGACGTGCCCACCCCGACCCGGGAGGTCCCCCGTGTTCACCAAGATCCTCGTCGCCAACCGTGGGGAGATCGCGGTCCGCGCGTTCCGCGCGGCCACCGAGCTCGGCGCGAAGACGGTCGCCGTCTTCCCGCACGAGGACCGCAACTCCGAGCACCGGCTCAAGGCTGACGAGTCCTACCAGATCGGTGAGCCCGGCCACCCGGTGCGCGCCTACCTCGACCACGAGAACATCGTGCGGGTCGCGGTCGAGTGCGGCGCCGACGCCATCTACCCGGGCTACGGATTCCTCTCCGAGAACCCCTTGTTGGCGGAGGCCTGCGAGGCCAACGGCATCACGTTCATCGGCCCACCGGCATCCGTCCTCCACCTCACGGGCAACAAGTCGCGGGCGATCACAGCCGCCCGCGCCGCCGGGCTGCCGACCCTGGCGAGCGCCGAGGCGTCGACCGACCTCGACGCCCTGGCTGCAGCCGCCGCGGACATCGGCTTCCCCGTCTTCGTCAAGGCCGTCTCCGGCGGCGGCGGCCGCGGCATGCGGCGCGTGGATGACCCGTCGACGCTGCGCGAGTCGCTCGAGGCGGCCCAGCGCGAGGCCGATGCCGCGTTCGGCGACCCCACGCTCTACCTCGAGCAGGCCGTGGTCAACCCGCGGCACATCGAGGTGCAGCTGCTGGCCGACGGCTCCGGCTCGGTGCTGCACCTCTACGAACGCGACTGCTCGGTGCAGCGCCGTCACCAGAAGGTCGTCGAGATCGCGCCCGCGCCGAACCTCGACCCCGCCACTCGCGCACAGATGTGTGCGGATGCCGTGCGCTTCGGTGAGTCGATCGGGTACCGCAACGCGGGAACGGTCGAGTTCCTCCTCGGCGAGGACGGCCGCTACGTCTTCATCGAGATGAACCCGCGCATCCAGGTCGAGCACACCGTCACCGAGGAGGTCACCGACGTCGACCTCGTCGTGGCGCAGATGCGCATCGCGGCGGGTGAGTCGTTCGAGGACCTCGGGATGAAGCAGGACGACATCTACGTGCGCGGGGCGGCGTTGCAGTGCCGCATCACCACCGAGGACCCGTCGAACGGCTTCCGACCGGATGCCGGTCAGATCAGCGTCTACCGCTCGGCCGGCGGTGGTGGGGTTCGCCTCGACGGCGGCACGGTGTTCGTCGGCGCGCAGGTCAGCCCCCACTTCGACTCGATGCTCGTCAAGCTCACCTGTCGCGGACGCAGCTTCCCGATGGCGGTGCGCCGGGCCCGGCGAGCGCTCGCCGAGTTCCGCATCCGCGGGGTGTCGACGAACATCCCCTTCCTCGAGGCGGTGCTCGCCGACCCGGTGTTCCAGGCTGGTGAGGCGACGACGAGCTTCATCGACCAGCGTCCCGAGCTGCTCGAGGCGCGCATGGGCGGCGACCGCGGCACCCGCCTGCTCACCTACCTGGCCGACGTGAGCGTCAACCAGCCGCACGGCCCCGCGACCACGCACCTGAAGCCCCGCACGAAGCTGCCGACTCTCGACACGGCATCCCCGCTCCCCCGGGGCAGCCGCGACCTGCTTCGCGAGGTGGGCCCGGCGCAGTTCGCCCGGCAGCTGCGCGAGCGCACCGACGTGCCCGTGACCGACACGACCTTCCGCGACGCCCACCAGAGCCTGCTCGCCACCCGCATGCGCACCCGCGACCTGCTGCACGTCGCGGGGCACGTGTCCCGCCTGACGCCTGAGCTGCTCTCCATGGAGGCATGGGGCGGCGCGACCTACGACGTCGCGCTGCGCTTCCTGTCCGAGGACCCGTGGGAGCGGCTGGCGCTGCTGCGCGAGGCGATGCCCAACATCCCTCTGCAGATGCTGCTGCGGGGGCGCAACACCGTCGGCTACACGCCCTACCCCACGAAGGTCACCGACGCGTTCGTCGCGGAGGCGGCCAGCACCGGTCTGGACATCTTCCGCATCTTCGACTCGCTCAACGACGTGTCGCAGATGCGCCCTGCGGTGGATGCCGTGCTCGCCACCCACACGGCGGTCGCCGAGGTGGCCCTGTGCTACACCGGCAACCTGCTCGACCCCGGTGAGCGCCTCTACACGCTCGACTACTACCTGCGCCTGGCCGAGCAGATCGTCGACACCGGCGCCCACGTGCT
>JAGNQK010000106.1:6210-7680 GCA_017989115.1 Dermatophilaceae bacterium
ACACGGCGGTCGCCGAGGTGGCCCTGTGCTACACCGGCAACCTGCTCGACCCCGGTGAGCGCCTCTACACGCTCGACTACTACCTGCGCCTGGCCGAGCAGATCGTCGACACCGGCGCCCACGTGCTCGCCATCAAGGACATGGCGGGGTTGCTGCGCGCGCCGGCCGCGGCGACGCTGGTGCGGGCGCTGCGTGAACGCTTCGACCTGCCCGTGCACCTGCACACCCACGACACCGCCGGCGGTCAGATCGGGACGCTGCTCGCCGCCATCGACGCCGGGGTGGATGCCGTGGACGCCGCCTGTTCGTCGATGTCCGGCACGACCAGCCAGCCGAGCCTGTCCGCCCTCGTGGCGGCCACCGACGGCACCGAGCGGCCCACCGGGCTGGACATCGACAAGGTGTTCTCGCTCGAGCCCTACTGGGAGGCCGTGCGCACGATCTACAAGCCGTTCGAGTCAGGGCTGGCCTCACCGACCGGGCGCGTGTACTTCCACGAGATCCCCGGCGGGCAGCTGTCCAACCTGCGCCAGCAGGCGATCGCGCTCGGTCTCGGCGACCGCTTCGAGGACATCGAGGACATGTACGCCGCGGCGAACCGCATCCTCGGCAACATCGTCAAGGTGACGCCGTCCTCCAAGGTCGTCGGCGACCTGGCCCTGGCCCTCGTCGGGGCCGGAGCCGACCCGGCCGACTTCGAGGAGAACCCGACGAGGTACGACATCCCCGACTCGGTGATCGGCTTCCTCGAAGGTGAGCTCGGCGACCCGCCCGGTGGCTGGCCCGAGCCTTTCCGCACCAAGGCACTTCAGGGCCGCGCCGCCAAGCCGCGGCACACCGAGCTGACCCCCGAGCAGGAGTCTGCACTGGCCACCGAGCCGCGCCGCACCCTGAACCAGCTGCTCTTTCCCGGGCCGACCAGGGAGTTCGAGGCCAGCCGCGAGGCCTACGGCGACCTGTCGGTGCTCGGCACCATCGAGTTCCTGCACGGCTTGGAGCAGGGAACCGAGTACGAGGCCGAGATCGAGGCGGGCAAGCGCCTGATCCTCGGGATCAGCTCGGTGGGTGAGGCCGACCGCCAGGGCATGCGCACCGTGATGTGCACGCTCAACGGGCAGTTCCGACCCGTCACGGTGCGCGACCGCTCGATCACCGCTGACGTCAAGGCCGTGGAGAAGGCCGACCCATCGGTGCCCGGGCACGTGCCGGCACCGTTCTCCGGGGTCGTCACGCCGGTCGTCGCCGAGGGCGACACGGTCGAGCCCGGCGGTGTCGTCGCGACGATCGAGGCGATGAAGATGGAGGCCAACATCACCAGCCCCGTGGGCGGCACCGTGGCACGACTGGCCTTCAGCGGACACCACCAGCAGGTGGAGGGCGGCGACCTCATCGTCGTCGTCACCCCGGCCTGACTCCCGGACCTTCCCGAAGGGTCCGTACCCAAACCCCCGTTTGGGTGAGCGTGTACGT
>JAGNQK010000107.1 GCA_017989115.1 Dermatophilaceae bacterium
GAATCACCCGCGCCAGCGTCGGGCTGCGCAGCGAGCGTGGCCCGGTCCTGCTCGCGGTGATGCTGAGCACCGGGCTGGTCGCCATCGACGCGACGATCCTCGCCGCAGCGGTGCCCGCGGTCGTGCGCGACCTCGGTGGGCTGAGCCAGTTCCCGTGGCTGTTCTCCATCTACCTCCTGGCCCAGGCCGTGTCGATGCCGATCTACGGCAAGGTGGCCGACGTCGTCGGTCGCAAGCCGGTCATGCTCCTCGGCGTGGGGCTGTTCGTGCTCGGCTCGCTGCTCTGCGGGCTCGCCTGGTCGATGGGCAGCCTCGTCGCGTTCCGGCTGCTCCAGGGCCTCGGAGCCGGCGCGGTGCAGCCGATCGGCATGACGATCATCGGGGACATCTACTCGGTGGCCGAGCGCGCCAAGGTGCAGGGCTACCTCGCGGCCGTGTGGGCGATCTCGTCGCTCGTCGGCCCGACGCTGGGCGGAATCTTCGCCGACTACCTGTCGTGGTGCTGGATCTTCTTCGTCAACCTGCCGCTCGGCGCCGTCGCGGCCTGGATGCTGTGGAGCCGGTTCGACGAGAAGCGCACCGCACGCGACCCCGCCACCCCACGAGCGCGCATCGACGTGCTCGGCGCGCTGCTGCTCCTCGTCGGGACGGTCACCCTCCTCGTGGCCCTCCTCGAGGGCGGGGTGGTCTGGGCCTGGTCCTCACCGGTCAGCGTCGGGCTGCTCGGAGGATCGGTCGTCGCGCTCGTGGGGTTCGTGCTCGTCGAACGACGCGCCACCGATCCCGTTCTGCCGTTGTGGGTCTTTCGACACCGGGTCGTCGGCGCGGCGATGGCGAGCTCGTTCGTCGTCGGCGTGCTGTTGCTGGGGCTCACGTCCTACGTCCCGTTGTTCGCCCAGGGCGTGCTCGGGACCGGTGCCATCGTGGCCGGCTTCGCGCTGGCCGCGATGACCATCGGCTGGCCGATCGCGGCGACGACGTCGGGCCGGATCTACCTGCGCTTCGGGTTCCGTGCGACGACCCTGCTCGGGGCGTTCATCGCCCTCGCCGGTGCCGCGCTGCTCCTCACCGTCGACGGGTCGAGCTCGGTACTGCACCTCGCGGCACCGAACTTCGTGATGGGCCTCGGGTTCGGGTATGCCGCAAGCCCGGCGATCGTCGCCGCCCAGTCCTCGGTGGGCTGGCAGCAGCGAGGGGTTGCCACGAGCGCGACCCTCTTCGCCCGCTCGGTCGGCAGCGCGGTGGGCGTCGCGGCCTTCGGTGCGATCGCCAACACCGTGGTGCGCTCCCAGCTGGGTGCCGCGCCGACCGACCTCGAGTCGATGCCGTCTGGGGTCCTCGAGCCGGCCATCCACGCCGTCTTCGTCGCGTCGTTCGGGGTCGCGGTGCTGCTCGTCGTCGCGGCGGCCTTCATGCCCAGGCACGTCCACGAGGTGACCGGCTGACCGACCGAACGCCGGGCCACGTCGAGGGTGTGACAGTGGGAACAGGCCTTCGCCGACCCCACGCCCCGGAGCTAGCGTGGACGTGACGACGGCGCTGCCGTCCGGCGGCGTCGCGCCTCTCGCGAGGAACACCATGTCAGTCGACCGGCCGCCCACCACCATCCTGCGAGCCGGGCCGCGGCTCACCACCGCCTGGGTCCTCTCGGCCGTGGTCCTGGCCGTCATGGTCCTCACGTCCGCCATCGGCCTGCTGGCCGCGAACCTCTACCCGGAGGACACCTGGGCGGTGGCCGCACTGCGGGGCAACGACCTCGTGACCCTGGCGCTCGTCGCGCCGGCGCTCGCCATCGCGATGGTGCTCAGCCGTCGCCGGCCCACGAGCGCATCGGTGCTCGTCTGGCTCGGCCTGCTCTTCTACGGCGCCTACAACTACGCGTACTACGCCTTCGGCACCGCGTTCAACGACGTCTTCCTCCTCCACGTCGTGGCGTTCTCCGCATCGACCGCAGGCCTCGTACTGCTCGCGTCGAGCATCGACGCCGATGTGGCCGCCTCCGGCGTCGTCGGCGGCACCCGGGCCAGGGTCGTCGCGGGGTTCACGACCGTCGTCGGGCTGGCCCTGCTCGGCGCCTGGGGGACGATCTCGGTGCGGTTCGCCGTCACCGGCGACCTCCCCGAGAACGTCATGCCACCCTCAGCCGTGCACCTCGTCTACGCCCTCGACATGGGCGTGCTGGCCCCGGCCTTCCTCATCGCCGGCGTGATGCTCTGGCGCCGGATGCCCTGGGGCTCGGTGCTGGCCGTCGCGGTCAACGCCAGCGGCGCGGCATACCTCGCCGTGCTGTGGGCGGTCGGCGGCTTCCAGGCGGATGCCGGCATCGCGGGGACGTCGTGGCTCTCACCGGTCGCGGTCGGTTCTACCCTGGCCTGCCTCCTCGCGACCCTTGCCCTCCTCGTCCGCCCCGGGGATCGGCCGGTGGCAGCGCAGAGGCACACGACCCCCGCCCGGGCCTGAGCCGCGGACGGGCTCGGGTTGTCAGGAGGCTCGGGTGACCTCGTGGGTCTCGCGGGCGCGCAGCCACGGGATGACGGCGAGCAGCGTGATGAGACCGGTCGTCCCGAACGCCAGGGGGTAGCTGCCGTAGTCGATCAGCAGCCCGGCCAGGATCGGCCCGATGATCGCCCCGGTGTCGGCCGACATCTGGAAGGCGGCGAGCGCCGGGCCGCCGTTGCGTTCGCGCCCGACGACGTCCGCGAGCGAGGCCTGCTGGGCGGGGTTGAGGGCGCCTGCGCCGAACCCTGCCACCACCGAGAGCACCACCAGGGTCGGCAGGTCGGTGGCGAACCCGGTGACTGCGGTCGCGACACCGCTGACGAGCAGCCCGCCGATGATGAACGGCCGCCGCCCGAGCCGGTCCGACATCCGCCCGGCGACGGTCAGCCCCACGGCGTTGCCGGCCGCGAACACGGCCAGCGCCATGCCCGCCACCCACGGCTCCTTGCCGATCACGACCGCTGCGAACAGCGGCAGAATCGCGGCACGTACCCCGAAGTTGGCCCAGCCGTTGGCGAAGGCTGACGCGATCGACGCGCGGTAGGCCGAGTCGCGCCACGCGTCATGCACCGTCATCACCGGGAGAACCGGCGCGCCCTCGGCCGGCCGCAGCGACGAACCGCTGAGGAAGACGCCGACGAGCGCCGCCGCGAGGAGGAGTGCGACGGCATACACGATGAAGGGCACGCGCAGTCCGAGGTTGCCGAGCAGGCCGCCGACGACCGGGCCGAGGATGCCGCCGAACAGGAACGCCGAGGCGTAGACCGACGACACCCGCGCCCGGATCGACGGCGGAGCGAGCCGCACCATGAGCGCGACCGCCGACACGGTGAACATCACCGAGCCGATGCCACCGACACCGCGGAAGAGCAGTAGCTGCCAGTAGGTCTGCGCGAAGGCGGTAGCCCCGGTGGAGATCGCGACGATGACCAGGCCTGCGAGATAGATCGGCCGCTCCCCCATCCGCGCGATGAGCCGTCCGCCGACCGGGGCGAACACGAGCCGGAAGAACGCGAACGCGCTGACGACGATCGAGCTGGCCGTGGCCCCGACGCCGAAGCTCTGCGCGAACTGCGGCAGCACCGGCAGGATCAGCCCGAACCCCAGCGCGATGACGAACGCCGACGCGATGAGGACCCAGATCTCACGGGGGATCTTCACCTTGTCCGGGGCGGCGGACACGGGGATGGCAGACACGATCGACCAGTATGCCTCCCGGACTCAGCGGCCGAAGGTCGGGAAGATCGCGGGGAGCGGTTTGTGGTGCTCACGCCACTTCTGCCGTCGGCCGAAGAACCAGACGACGAAGCCGGCGAGGACCAGCGATCCCAGCGGGATACCCCAGGTGTGCAGCCGCTCCAGCCACACGGCGCCGAGGTTGGGGACCGGCTCACCGCGCAGCTCGTTCCCGGCGAAGGCCGGGCAGACGTCCGTGCCGAACGCCGAGGAGATGCTCACCAGCTCTTCGCCTGCGGGACCGTCCGCCAGCCGGACGCCTCCGTCCGTGATGACCGGCACGTCGCCGCGCCACGCGGGCCGGCAGCCGTAGCCCTCCCACGAGAGGAACGAACCCTCCGTCCAGCCCGCGTCGGATGCCGGCACGTCACCCACGGGGAAGCCGAGGAGTGCACCGGTCGAGGTGTCGAAGAGCTGGGCCTGGGTGCCCGGGTTGGTCCCGGGCTCGATGCTGTCCACGCTCCGCAGAAGCAGGAGCCTCGACCCGTCGGGGGACACCGAGGCGGCCGCCTGGGGTCCCTCCTCCCAGCCGGGCCAGGAGACCGTCGCGCCGTTGGTCCACCGGTCGTCGCCGAGGCCCCACGTCAGCACGGTGAACTCGTCGGCGCTGCGGCGCCAGAGTCCGACCACCGTCTCCTCGTCGGTCCAGCCGGCGAGCAGCAGGGCATCCCCGACCCCGGCCGGTGGCACGTCCTGCACACCTCCCGCCAGGTCGACGACCACGGCCTCGGCGCCGGCCAGCGACGGCACCGTCGGGTAGAGCACGCGGGAGGAGTCCGGGTTCCACGACGGCGACGCACCCCTCCCCGTCGTCTCCTCCACCGACAGGTCAGGGGTGATCCCCACCCGCTCTCCGCTCACGACGTCGAGCAGCGCAGATGCCGTTGCCAGCCAGCGCCCGTCCGGCGAGACCGCGAGCGCCGGCCCCGGGATGACCGAGGGAGGGAAGCCGGCCGTCTCGTCATCCTGGGAGACGAACGACACCGACCCGTCCGGCCCGATGGCATACACCCCCACACGGCCCTCCTGCGTTCCGGGCACGACCAGGGAAGTCAGTCCGGGGCTGGAGGTCACGTGCGGCCGCCACGGCATGGCCACGTGTTCCGGGTAGCTCGCCAGGGGCACTCCCGGTGGTGTCGCGGGCACGGCCACCGTCGGAACGCCCCAGGGGACGAACGCACCCAGCACGAGCAGCGCGACGACGCCGAGGGTGGCCACCACACCGGCGCGGGCCCGCCACCTCCGCCGCCTCCCGGCACGCCAGATCGCATCCAGCGTGGCCGGGTCGGGGGCGTCGTCGGTGTGGTCGGC
This sequence comes from Dermatophilaceae bacterium, assembly GCA_017989115.1. Taxonomy (GTDB): domain Bacteria; phylum Actinomycetota; class Actinomycetes; order Actinomycetales; family Dermatophilaceae; genus Fodinibacter. The sequence goes on from JAGNQK010000107.1 coordinate 5,047, forward strand.
GGCGATCTGCGAGAGCGCCTCACGCAGCCGCGTCGTCGAGTCGGTCATGGCCGGACCTCCTCGTGTCCGTACGTCGCCGCGAGATCGGGCGCGAGGACCTGCAGCCGTCCCAGCGCGTGCCGGGCCTGCGACTTCACCGTGCTCACCGAGCAGCCGAGCAGGACGGCAGTCTCCACCTCGGTGCGGTCCTCGTAGAACCGCAGCACGAGGACCGCCCGCTGCCGCGGCGTGAGGCGTGCGAGCGCCACGCCCAGGGTGAGGCGGTCATCGGACCGACCCGAGGCGTCACGCACCGGAGCAGCGTCACGCTCGGTCACCTCCACCGGGTCCGGTTGACGCCGACGCCACCGCCACGCGTCGATCGAGCGGGTATAGAGGATGCGCCGCACGTAGGCGTCCGCCCGCGGGAGGTCGACCCGGCTCCAGTGCTGTGCCGCTCGTCCCAGCGCCTCCTGGACGAGGTCCTCGGCCGAGTCCCGGTCGCCGGTGAGCAGGATCGCGGACCGGACGAGCGAGGGCCACCGCTCTCGGACGAAGGTGTCGAACTCGTCTCGCTGTGCCACGTGCCCGCCCCCTTCCGCCGCCATGGCAACCATCTCACCCAGGAGTACGGATGCCGGGCGCCCCACGGGTGGATGCCGCCCGGCACTTCTTGCGATCCACCGACCTCACGGGGCCTCGATCCGGCCGCCGGAGGTGGGCGGGCTGCAATCAGTCGGATGCCGTGCCCACCACCGGCGCGAGGAGGGCGACCGCGAGCGGGACGGCCGAGAGCAGGACGAGCAGGGTGTCGCGCCACCGCCACGGCGCGGGCAGCCACCACGATCGGGACCAGGCCGTCGCGAAGCCACGGGCATCCATCGCCACGGCCAGCTCGGCAGCCGCGCGCAGCGTGCGCACGAGCAACCCCATCGTCAGCGCCCCGAGGTGGGCGACGACGGTGCGCGGACGCCGCCACGACACCCCGAGGCCGCGCACCCGCCGCGCGCGCGACAGCTCGGACCAGATCTGCCCGAAGGACTGCACCCGCTGCAGCGCGGCTGCCGTCGCGACGACCGGGCGGTCGGGCAGCCGGAGCCGTTGGGCGAGGTGGTCGCCGAGGCGGTCCGGGTCGATCCACGGGATGAGCACGGCCGCCGGCAGCACGATGACGAGGACTCGCAGCGCCACGGTGAGGGCGGGGTCGAGGTCGCGACCTGCGAGGAACCACGTCGACCACCCGACCGACAGGGCCGCGACGAGCCCCGGCAGCATCCGCAGCGCCGTACCCCGCACCCGTGCCAGAGCCCCGGGGCCAGGAGCCCACAGCCCCACGACCGCCAGCACCAACTGGGTCGCGAGCACCACGAGGCTGACCGACCAGTGCGGCGACAACACCCCTGCCGGCACGGCGAGCAGCGCGCCACCGAGCAATGCGAGCGGCCCGCAGCGGGCGACGAGGGGGATTCCGGGTGAGGGCACCTCGGGCGCCTGGGAAGGCGGCGACAGGTGATGGACGACCGTGGCCCGGTCGACGACGTGGGCGTCGTGCGTGGCGGCCACGACCGCCCCACCGGCGGCACGGTAGGCCGCGACGAGCCCCACGAGCGCGGCCCACGTCCGGCGGTCCTGCCCGACGGTCGGCTCGTCGGCCAGGAGAACAGCAGGCCCGTGGTGCAGCGCGGCCGCGACGGCCAGGCGGCGCTGCTCCCCGCCGGACAGGTGGCGCGGATCAGCCCGTTCGAGGTGCTCCAGCCCCAGGGCTGCCAGCAGGGCCTGCGCCCGGTCGGTGCCGATCTCGACGTTGTGGCTCCTACCCTCACGCAGGGCTCGGGAGGTGGCCAGCACCTCGTCGAGCACCGTCCCCGCGACGATCGTCGAGCTCGACCACTGCGGCACCCAGGCAACCGTTCGCGCCAGGTCGGGCGCGTCCAGTTCACCGGGAGAGGTGGGCGGGCCGGCATCCGGCGGGGTGACGCGCACGGCATCCGGTGTCGTGGGGGTGAGGAACCCGGCGAGGGCGTGCAGCACCGTCGACTTGCCCGAGCCGCTCGGCCCGACGAGGGCCGTGAGACTGCCGGGGGCCGCCTCCAGCCCAGCAGTCAGCTCGGCGGCGCGACGGGTGCGACGGCCGCCGTCGAGCAGGCGCGTGGTGCGCTCGACGACGAGTGGGGCGGCCATGAGGGCCGGGGCGGTGCGAGCGGTCCGCGGTGTGACGAGCGCGGGGTCGACGGCCACCGGCTCGGGCGGGCCCTCCCCCGGCACCCACACGCCCATCGCGAGCAACCGCTCCCGCTCGGCCTCCAAGGTGGCGCGCACCGGGCCGTCGGCGACGACCCGACCGTCGTCGGACAGGACGACGAGCCGCTCGACGAGGTCGACCCACGGCCCGAGCACGTGCTCCACGACGACGAGGGTCGGCGCCCCCGGACGGGAGGAGAGCGCCGCGACGGCGTCGCGCCCCTCCTGCGCCGACGCCGGGCCGAGCATCGCCGTCGGCTCGTCGAGCAGGACCACCGACGGGTCGAGCGCGAGCGTGCCGGCGAGCGCGG
>JAGNQK010000014.1 GCA_017989115.1 Dermatophilaceae bacterium
GACATGGACCTCTACGAGATCAACGAGGCGTTCGCGGCGCAGGTGCTACCCAGCGCCGACGACCTGGGCATGGACCCCGAGCGGCTCAACGTGCACGGCGGCGCGATCGCACTGGGTCACCCGTTCGGGTCGACGGGGACGCGCATCATGACCACGCTCATCAACGGGTTGCAGACGCGCGACGGCCAGTTCGGCCTGGAGACGATGTGCGTCGGCGGCGGCCAGGGCATGGCGATCATCGTCGAGCGCCTGAGCTGACCCGGTATCTCCTCGCCGTGAGTGCGGAAGTGGCTGTCATGGCAACCACTTCCGCACTCATCGCGCGTCAGGCGAGGGCGCGTCAGGCGAGGGCGCGCCGGGCTGCGGTCAGCAGGTCGGGTATGCCGTCGCCGTTGCCCTGCGCGTAGGCGTCCCAGACGAGCACGCTGAGCTGGTCGACCACGACGGCCGGCCCGAGGTCCGGCACCTCCGCGACTTCTTGCGCTCCAGCCACCTCCGGCGGTGGGCGCTCAGGTGGCTGGAGTGCAAGAAGTCGCGGGAAGGTGCGGGGGGCGAGGTCGGCGAGAAGGTGGCGGAGCACCGGCATCCGCTGCTCTGCCGCGGCGATCGGGAGTTCGGCCCACCGTCGGCGGATGCGGTCGAGCTCGGTGCGCGCCTGCGGCGCGACGACGTCGCCGGATGCCGCCCGCCCGGCATCCGCTCCCGGGTCGCCTGACGTGCCGCCCGGGTGCACAGACGGCACCGCCGGGGCAGGTGAACCTGCCCCGGCGGGTGCGTGTGAGAGGTGCTCGGTCACTCGCGCAGGCGAGCGAACAGGCGCAGGAACTCGATGTAGAGCCACACCAGGGTGACGATCAGCCCGTGGGCCAGGAGCCACGAGTACTTCGCCGGTGCGCCGGTGCGGATGGCCTGCTCGATGGAGTCGAAGTCCAGGGCGAGGGTGAAGGAGGCCAGGCCGACGGCGAACAGCGAGATGCCGATGCCGAGGGGACCGGAGCCACCGAAACCAAACGCCGTGTTCGTGACCATCGCGAAGATGAAGTTCACGACGGCGAAGATCGCGTAGCCGAAGATCATCATCGTCATGATGCGGCGGAACTTGGCCGTCACCTTGATCAGGCCGAACTTGTAGGCCAGGAACATGCCGGCGAAGGTCGACAGGGTCGCGAGGACGGCTTGGCCGACGATGCCGGGGTAGGCCTCATTGAAGTACTGGCTCACAGCCCCCATGAACAGACCCTCGACCACGGCGTACGCCAGGATCAGCGGAACGCTGAGGGCCTTCTTGAAGGCGATGACGAGACCGAGCACGAGCGTGCCGATCATGCCGCCCAGCCACAGCATCATCCCCAGGCCGGGGTTCGCCGCAGCGACGGTCCAGCCGACGGCGCCGGTCACGAGGACGATGGCGAAGAGGCCGAGCGTCTTCATGATGACGTCGTCCATGGTGACGCGTCGGGTGTCGACCGGGCCTGCGGACGGCCCGTTGTACATGTCCTGAAGTTGCTGGGGAGTCATCTCCGCCATGTTCGGCTGGGCCGACATGGGTGACGGGGATGAGTAACCCTGGCCCCCGAAGCCGGCGTAGCCGCTCTGGGCATCCTTTTCGATGCGATTGAAGGCCGGATTGCTGGCCATCGTTCCTCCGTGATGGTCATGGCGGTGGCAGTCACCGCACGTGTCATCAGGATAAGCGTGCGGGAGTGGCCTCGTGTTCCCTCGCCACACGCCTGTGGACGACCGGGCAGCGGCGATGACAGTGCTGGTGCCCCCGACGGGGGTCGAACCCGCACCTGTGGCGATTTTAAGTCGCCTGCCTCTGCCAGTTGGGCCACGGGGGCGACGCCACTGTAGCCGCCACCCCGTTCCGACCAGGGTGGTGGCGAGGTCAGGGAGTTGGCGACGGCGTCACTGTCGGCGACGGGCTCGAGCTGGCGATCTGCGAGGTGGTCGGACTCGGAGTCGGTGAAGACGTCGGGCTGACCGCGGTGGAGGGCGCCACCCCGGGAACCGGCGCGAGGACGAGCGGCGGTGTCCACGGCATCCGGGGATCAGCCCAGGCATCGTGGCCCGCCCACCGCAACGGAAAGACGTCCCGGGCCACGTCCGGCATGCCGTCGTCCGGCCGTGTCGGGATGCCCTCGAAGGTTCCGTCGAACAGCAGGTTCGTGTCGATGACGACCGTTCGACCGGCTTGGTCGAACAGCCGCACGCCGTCGAGGCGGTTACCTGACGCGTCGTAGGCGAAGAGGTTGCGCACCTCCTCGCCGTTCGCGGTGATCGATTCCGGGTATGGCGCATAGCCCTCGCTCATGTACTCGTTGTCCGACCCGAGGTAGCTCTGTGTGTACGTCGACACCATCGGCAACACCGCAAGGGCTGCGATGACGTTGGCGACAGCGAGCGACGTCCACACTGCCGGGCGCAGGGGCTCACGACGCCGCAACGTCAGGCCCAACCAGAAGGAGAGGACTGCGCCGAGCATCGGCAGCAGAACCGTACGGCCGGTGCCTGTCCACATGGACAGCAACCAGCCCAGGGCGGCACCGCGCGCGAGCCACCACGTCGGGCGGAGCTCGCGCAGCCACGGCCAACGAACGAGGATGCCGTCGCCCCTGGCGCCAAGCGACGTCACCATGGTCTCGACGAGACCCGGACCGGTGGCGCCAGCGCCGACGACGGGCGCCCGGGGGGCGAGGCCGGCCGCTGCCCGCAACTCGGCGGCGTAGGCCTCGGGCTCCCCGAGCAGCACCCCGAGCCGCTCGCCAGTCTCGGCAGCGCGCTCGTCCAGGTCCGCCTCCATACCGGCAGTGAGATCCTCGACCTCATCGCTGGGCAGGTCCGAGAGCCAGCTGCGCACCGCGGTGACGTACGCGCGCACGTCGGCCGCGCGAGCCTGCGCCGACTCGGCACCGGCGGGCAGCACCTGAGTTGCTGCGGCGGAGCCCCCGTTGGTTGTCCCACCCATGGCTTCCGTGTCGTTCATGACTGCACTCCTGCCTGCTCGAGCAAACCGTCCATCGTCGCGGCGAACGCCGCCCAGGTCTTGCCCTCGGTCTCCAGCAGGTGCCGGCCCTGGGCGTTGATGCCGTAGTACTTGCGGTGCGGGCCCTCGTCGGAGGGCACGACGTACGAGGTCAGCGCGCCAGCCGAGTAGAGGCGGCGCAGCGTGCCGTAGACCGACGCGTCGCCCACCTCGTCGAGCCCGCCCGAGCGCAACCGGCGCACGACGTCGTAGCCGTAGCCGTCCTCCCGGGCGACGACCGCGAGCACGGCGAGGTCGAGCACCCCCTTGACCAGCTGTGTGCCCTCCATGGCACCCCTCCTTTGCGCGCATCCCGATGATGCAGTTCGCACACTACCGCGGATTGCGTATTAGTGCGCACCGCGAACTACCACCGGCGCGTCGCCTTACACGATGTGACCTATTGGTCGATTCGCGTACGGCGCCCGCCGGCGCCGGGTTAGACGTCACGGGCGCAGGGTTGGACGTCAGGGGCGGACGTCAGGGAGTTCGCGTCAGGAGGAGACGAGCGACAGGGTGACCCCGTCGAGGATGTCGTGCTCCGAGGTCACGACGACCGCCTCGGGCGAGCGCGCCAGCACCCGGTCGAGCACCTCGAGCCACACGAGGGCCCCTCCCCCGATGACGTCGACCCGCCCAGGGTGCATGAAGCCGAGCCCCGCCCGCTGCTCCCTGCTCATCGCGAGCAACGAGCGGCACGCCTCGCGGTGCACGTCCGCCGGGATGCGAGCCAGGTGGGAGGCCTCCGGGTCGTACCTCGTCAGACCGAGCGCGTGCGCGGTGATCGTCGTGATGCTCCCGGCCAGCCCGACGACGGCCCCGACCCCGTCGAGGCGCACCTCGCGTTCAGCGACGTCGAGCGCGGCACGCACGTCGGCCCGGGCGGCCGCCACCTGATCAGCCGTCGGCGGGTCGTCGTGCAGGTGACGCTCGGTCATCCGCACGCTGCCGATGTCCATCGAGTACGCCGCCTCGACGTGGGCCGTCCCTCGCACGAGCTCGGTCGAGCCGCCCCCGAGGTCGACGACCGCATAGGGCCCCGGCACGGCAGCGGCCCGAAGGCCACCGGTCGCGCCGGTGAACGACAACTCGGCCTCCACGATGCCCTCCACCACCTCCGGCACGACATCGAGATCACCGAACGCGGCCCGCACCCCCTCGACGAACACCCCTGCGTTGCGCGCGTCCCGCGAGGCCGACGTCGCGACGAAGCGCACCGCCGTGACCCCGTGCTCACGGCACAACGCGGCGTACTCGCGGGTCATCGCCAAGGTCCGCTCCATCGCGTCGGGCGCGATCACCCCCGTGCGATCGATGCCCTGCCCGAGCCGCACGACCTCCATCCGGCGCACCCGATCAACGAGCGCCCCACCGGCATCCACGTCGGCGATGAGCAACCTGATCGAGTTCGTCCCGCAGTCGATCCCCGCGACCCGAGTCGGGGCCCCGCTCACGCCGAGGCCTCCCCCTGGGCCGCGGCAGACCCGGGTGCGTCGGCCGAACACGGATGCCGTTGCCACCACTGCGGGAGCATCGCCAGCGCTTCGTCCCCCAGCGGGTTGACGCCCGGCCCCGCCCCGAGCGAGTGGGCGACCAGGACGTGCAGGCACTTGACCCGGGTCGGCATCCCACCGGCGGAGATGCCGGCGACCTCAGGCACGTCACCGAGCTGGGCCCGCCGCTCGAGGTAGTCGACATGGGCCGCGGCATACGCCGCGCGCAGGGCCTCGTCGTGCTCGAGCCGCTCCGACATCTCGCGCATGACCCCCTGGCTCTCCAGGGTCGACAGGGCACCGGTCAGCTTCGGGCAGGTGGCGTAGAACGACGTGGGGAACGGCGTGCCGTCGGGCAGTCGCGGCTCGGTGCGCACGACATCCGGCTCGCCACAGGGGCACCGGTGAGCGACCTCGGCGACGCCGCGGACCTCGCGCCCGAGCTGCCGGGTCACGGCTTCCAGGTCGGCCGGATCGACGGGCGGCAGGTCGTGGCCTGCGCTCATCGGCGGGCTCCCGGCGCGTCCGCGGTGCGTGCGGACTCCCAGACACCCTGGTACCAGGGCAGCTCCTCGTCCGACGAGGCAATGGCGGCCAACGGGTCACGGTTGCCGGCGTCGGGCTCCGGGTCGAGCACCGTGTACGACTTCTCGCCGGGCTTGACGAACTTCAGCCGTTGCCGGGCCTGCTGCTCGACGTAGGCGGGGTCACGCCAGCGCTCGCGCTCGGCCTGGAGCGCCGCGACGTCCTGCTCCTGGGCGGCAACCTTGTCGCGCAGCGCCGCGATGTCGCCGCGCTGCCCGATGTAGGCGGTGACCGTCGACCCGAGCAGGATGACGAGCAGGCCCAGCACGGCGGTCAGGGCCAGTGCACGACGGGCCCGGCGGTCACCCGTGACCCCGCCGAGCAGCCGACGCCACCCCGTGACGGGCACCGCCGCGGGAGGCGCCGACGAGCCCGCTGGACGGGTGGACGCCGACGGGCGCCCCCCGGCCGGACGTCGCGGGGGTCGCGACGCCGGACCGCGGGAGCGCCCGGTGGCCATACGAGTACTCAGCCCTGCTGGCGGCGGGCAAAGCGCGGGAACGCCTCGGCGCCGGCGTAGACCGCGGCGTCGTCCAACTCTTCCTCGATGCGCAGGAGCTGGTTGTACTTGGCGACGCGCTCGGAACGGGCCGGCGCGCCGGTCTTGATCTGGCCGCAGTTGGTGGCGACGGCGAGGTCGGCGATCGTCGTGTCCTCGGTCTCGCCGGAGCGGTGGCTCATCATGCAGCGGTACCCGTTGCGCTGGGCCAGCGACACGGCATCCAACGTCTCCGTGAGCGAGCCGATCTGGTTGACCTTGACGAGCAGGGCGTTGGCGGTGCCGGTCTCGATGCCGCGGGCCAGGCGCTCGGGGTTGGTGACGAACAGGTCGTCGCCGACGAGCTGGACGTCGTTGCCCATGCGGTCGGTCATGGCCTTCCAGCCGTCCCAGTCGGACTCGTCCAGCGGGTCCTCGATGGACACGAGCGGGTAGTCGCGCACGAGCTCGGCGTAGTAGTCGATCATCTCGGCCGAGGTCTTCGAGCCGCCCTCGAAGGAGTAGACACCACCGTCGTGGAACTCCGAGGCGGCGACGTCGAGCGCCAGGGCGATCTGCTCGCCCGGGGTGTAGCCGGCCTTCTCGATGGCGACGAGGATGAGGTCGAGCGCGGCCCGGTTGGACGGCAGGTTGGGCGCGAAGCCACCCTCGTCGCCGAGGCCCGTGGCCAGGCCCTGCTCCTTGAGCACGCCCTTGAGCGCGTGGTAGACCTCGGCCCCCCAGCGCAGCGCCTCACGGAAGCTGTCGGCGCCGATCGGCGCGATCATGAACTCCTGGATGTCGACGTTGGAGTCGGCGTGGCTGCCACCGTTGAGGATGTTCATCATCGGCACGGGCAGGACGTGGGCGTTCGGCCCACCGACGTAGCGGAACAGCGGCAGGTCGGCGGAGTCGGCGGCCGCGCGGGCCACGGCCAGCGAGACACCGAGGATGGCGTTGGCGCCGAGCTTCTCCTTGTTGGCGCTGCCGTCGGCGGCGAGCATCTCGGCGTCGATGAGGCGCTGCTCGCTGGCCTCGAAGCCGAGCAGCTTGGGGCCGAGGTCGTCGATGACGGCGTCGACGGCCTTGAGCACACCCTTGCCGAGGTAGCGGTCCTTGTCCCCGTCACGACGCTCGGAGGCCTCGAAGGCCCCCGTCGATGCGCCGCTGGGAACAGCCGCCCTCGCGAGGGTGCCGTCGTCGAGGGCAACCTCGACCTCAACCGTGGGGTTGCCGCGCGAGTCGAGGATCTCGCGGGCGCCTACTGCCTCGATGCTGGCCACGCCGGACTCCTGAAAGTTGTTCTGGATGGGATCGGGTCCGAGCCTAGTCCTCGTCACCGACCTGCGCTGGGCGCGACCCGCTTCGTGGGCAGACCCGTCCCCGGGCCCGGGCGGTCAGCGTGCCGCGTAGGCCACGGCGATGGCGGTGCCGACCACGGCGTTGTTGCGCACGAGGGCGAGGTTGGTCTCCAGGGAACGACCATCGGACAGCTCGACGAGCCGGCCCAGGAGGTAGGGCGTGATGTCCTTGCCGGTCACGCCCAGCGCGTCGGCGTCGGCCAGGGCCCGGGCGATGACGGAGTCGATGTCCTCGTGCGCCATCTCGCTCTCGGCGGGCACCGGGTTGGCGATCGAGATGCCACTGCCGAGGCCGAGGCCCCAGGTGGCCTCCATGAGGGCGGCGATCTCCTGCGGGGTGTCCAGGCGCATGGGCGTTCGCAGGCCGCTCGTGCGGGAGAAGAACGAGGGGAAGTCGTCCGTGCCGTAGCCGACGACGGGCACGCCGAGGGTCTCGAGCACCTCGAGGGTGCGGCCGATGTCGAGGATCGACTTGACCCCGGCCGAGATCACCGCGACCTCGGTGCGTGACAGCTCGGTGAGGTCGGCGGACACGTCCATCGAGCTCTCGGCCCCCTGGTGCACACCCCCGAGCCCACCGGTGACGAAGACCCGGATGCCGGCGAGCCCCGCGATCCGCATCGTGCTCGCCACCGTGGTCGCGCCGTGGGTTCCGGTGGCCACGACGTAGGGCAGGTCGCGCACGCTGACCTTGCGGATGTCGTCGCGCGAGCCGAGTATCTCGAGCTCGTCGGTGGACAGGCCCACGGTCGGGGTGCCGTTCAGCACGGCGATCGTGGCGGGCACGGCTCCACCGTCCCGAACGATCTGCTCGACCTCGCGCGCCATCGCGACGTTGGCCGGGTACGGCATCCCGTGGCTGATGATCGTCGACTCCAGCGCGACGACGGGGGTGCCGTCGGCGAGCGCCTGCGCGACCTCCGGGTCGAGCTTGAGCAGGGGGTGCGGGGTGGTCGACGTGCTGGTGGTCATCGGTGGAGCTCCTTGGTGGACGGCTGGGACGGGGTCAGGTGGGCCGCGACGAGCGCGGGAGTGAGGTCGTCGCGCACGGTGTCGGGCGAGGCGCAGGTGAGCGCGGCGAGCACCTGGCCGTGGCGGGCTGCCTCGACGACGTCGGCGCCGTCGAGCAGGGCGTTGACGAAGCCGGCGGTCATCGAGTCGCCCGCACCGGTGACGTCGGCGACGTCGGTCGGCGGGGCATCGACGAGGACGACGCGGGGGGTGGATGCCGTGGCGATCGAGAGCAGGCTGCCGGCGGTTCCGCGGCGCACCCACACGTGGCTCACCCCGCGCTCGTGGAGGAGGGCTGCCGCCACTCGCACGGCATCCACGTCCGGCTCGACGGGAGCACCGACGAGGGCGGAGAGCTCGTCGACGTTGGGCGTGACGGTGTGCACGGGGATCGTGCCGTCGAGCACGGGTGCGACCGCCGTGGCCTTGGCGACGCTCACCGGGTCGAGGATGCTGAGCACCCCCGCCTCGGCGGCCGCGTTGAGCAGCCACCGCACCACGGACTCGGACAGGTTGGCGTCGACGACGAGTGCGTCGGCACCGGTGAGCAGGCCCGGAACGGACGCGAGGTCGGCAACCGCGAGCTCGTCGGTGGCGCGCATGTCGGCCACCGCGATGTGCAGGTCCCCGCTGTCGGCGAGCACCGCGACGTAGGTGCCGGTGGGGTGGGGGGAGCGCACGAGGTGGCCGCAGTCGACACCGGCGGCGGTGGTGCGATCGGCGACGGCCTCACCGGCCGGGTCGTCGCCGACGGGGGCGACGAGCACGGTGGGACGGCCGAGGCGGGCGAGGTTCTCGGCGATGTTGCGACCCACCCCGCCGACCGTCGAGGACGACGTGCCCGGGTTGCTCGTGCCGAGGACCGGGGCACCGGCGGTGCGCACCTTGGTGTCGAGGACGGCTCCGCCGACGACGAGCACCGTGTCGGCCTCGGGGCGCAGCAGGTAGCCGCGGCCGCGGACGACCCCCTTCTTCATGAGGTTGGACAGGTGCACCGAGACCGCGGCCCGGGTGGAGCCGATGCGCTCGGCCAGGGCTGCGGCGTCGAGCATGGGGTCGGCACGCAGCAGGGTGACGATCTCGTGTTCGCGAACAGTCAGTTTCACGTTGGAACTCTAAAGGAACCTTGGGTCTCCAAGCAAGGGGTGCGCCCTGCTCGAGGTAGCCGGCCATCGAGTGAGCGCGACATGCCGTGTTCGGTGAACGCCGACGGCATGCTGCGCTCACTCGCCTTTGGATCTTCTGGGCCCGAACGGGCCCCTGTGGATAAGTTCCCGGGCTGGCGACGCGCACCATGCAGGGTGGGGCCATGGAGGGTCTGGGGCTGCCGTCGGAGTTGACCTCCCGCCCCTTCACCGTTGCCCAGGGGCGGGAGGCCGGACTGCGGCTGCGCACCCTGCGCTCGCCCCGGCTGCACGTCCCGACACACGGCGTGCGCATGATCTCGACGCCGGCCACGGTGCACGAACGGGCAGCGGCCTTCGCGCTCGGCCTTCCGGACGATGCCGCCTTCTCCCACGTCAGCGCCGCCCAGCTGCTGGGCCTGCCCCTACCCACGGCGCTGGAGGCCCAGGAGGTGCTCGACGTCATGCGGCCCACGTCCCGGGCACAAGTTCGTCGCGATGGATGCCGCGGCCATCGAGGGCTTGAACGACGCGAGGTGATCGACGTGCAGGGCCTGCGCGTGGTCGCTCCCGCAGACACCTGGTGCGACATGGGCGAACTGACCTCACCGGCGCTGGCGATCGATGACCTCGTGGTCATGGGCGACGCGGCGGTCAACCGACTCGAGCCCGAGGGAATCGCCACGCTCCGGTCAGCGCTCGACGCGAGGACACGCCCACGAGGTCGGGCGCGACTCATGGCAGCGGGGGGCCTGATCAGGGTGGGCTCGCGGTCGCCGATGGAGTCCCGGACCCGGCTGATGTTCCATCGGGCGGGATTCCCCGAACCCGAGCTCAACGCCGAGGTCCTCGACTGCCACGGCGGGTGGCTGCTCGACGGGGACTTCGTCTGGCGTCGTCAGCGAGTCATCGGTGAGTACCAGGGTGCTGATCACGCATCGCGCAAGCGCCGCAGCGCGGACAGCATGCGCTCGGGCCTTGCCACGGACGAGGACTACCAGGTGATCGAGATCAACGCCGAGGACGTCTACGGACGAGCCCGGCGCTGCACGTTGCTGCGTCGTTTCGCCCGGGCAATGGACATCGACCCCGCAACGCTGACCATCGAGTGAGCGCGACATGCCGTGTTCGGTGAACGCCGACGGCGTGTCGCGCTCACTCGATCAGCACAGCCGGGACCCCGCTGCGGCTCCTCCAGGCAGGCCTCAGGAGGTGAGCCCCTCCAGGGCCGCCCGCACCTCGGACTCAGCCGCGGCGAGAGCCGCGCGGGCACGCTCGACGCGCGCCACGGCATCCGGGTCGGGGGTCAATCCGCGGCGGCGGACCCGGGCGAGCACCTTGTCCGCCGCGAGCCCCCCGGGCAACGACGTCGGGATGCCGTGCAGCAGGTCGGCGCGGTAGTCATCTCCCCCAGCCCCCGCCTTCTCGACGGCCTTGATGCTCTCCCAGGCGGCCTCGACCTCGGCCGGGGTGGACGCATCCCCATCCGCGAAGACGTGGGGATGCCGGCGGACGAGCTTGTCGACGAGAAGCCCGGCCACGGTGTCGATGTCGAACGCGCTCTCCGCCGCCTCCTCGGCGACCCGGGCGTGGAAGACCACCTGGAGGAGGATGTCGCCGAGCTCCTCCGCGAGGTGACCGCGGTCGCCGCCAGCGATGGCGTCGAGCACCTCGTGGGCCTCCTCCACGAGGTAGGGCGCCAGGCTCTCGTGGGTCTGCTCGGCGTCCCAGGGGCAGCCGCCGGGTGAGCGCAACCGGTCCATGGTGGCGACGACGTCGAGCAGGCGCCCGCCCTGGACGTCCCACGACCCGACGACGAGTTCGACCTCGGGCGGGGTCGCGAGCCGTGAGACCTCGGCCGCCACGGCATCCGCCAGACCCGGGTCACCGTCAGCACTCCCGAGCCACACGACCGACACGGCACCGGCGAGGTCGACCAGACGCCGCGCCAACTCAGCAGGCGAGACCTCGCCGACCTCCTCGACGGTGAACCCTGCCTCCTCGACGGCCTGGGCCACCGGCTCGTCGAACGAGCGGGCCAGCCGAACCGCAGAACCCTGGACGACGTGCCAGGCACCGTGCGAGAGCAGGCCCGGAGCCACCCGGGGAGAGGTGACGAGCATCCCGAGGCGCCCGCTGGGCGCGCCGGGCACAGCGCTCACGGCGCGGGGATTTCCTCGGCCTTGATCCACTCCGGGGCCGTCAGCTGGATGGACGCGGTCTCCGGCGCGAAGGTCCCGTACCGCGGGTTGACCTCGACGTCGAGGGCCCCCATCGCCTCGGTGATCGCCGCGCCGTCGGCCTCGGTGATCTGACCGGACTGCTGGGCGGCGGTGATGGCGGAGGCCAAGCGGATCACCTGAAGCGTCTCGCCACTCGGGTTGGCCACCCCACGGCCCTGCGCCTCACGGGTCGCGAGGGTGTCGGAGACGACGATGCCCTTGTCCCGGAGGACGTCCAGAACCACCGGCGCCTGCACGAGCGCGGTCAGTGCACCGCTCGGCGTGAGGGGCTCCTGGAGCAGCGCCGGCTCCATGGAGTTGATCTGGGCCATGGCGACCTGGAGCTGGCCCTCGGTGATGACGTTCCCGTCGACGACGGCCGCGGTCTCGGCCCGGTTGACCGAGCAGCCGGCGCTCATGAGCGCGGCGCCGAGCGCGAGCACCGCGAGGGAGCGGCGAACGGAGAGAGTCACGAGCTGTCCTTTCGAGAGCGGGCCCCGCTACACACGGGAGGCGGCCACCGCGGCGGCCTGAGCCACATTGTCCATGACGACCGACGAGATGACCTCACCAGCCCACGACAACACCTCGCGATCACGCACCGGACGCCCGCCGACGCGGGCCGTCATCGGCTTCGGGACGAGGATGGTGCCGAGCGCGGGCTTGATGATCGACCCGGGGTGCAGGCGCATGAGGCGCAGTTCCTGGCTCTCGCGGAGCTCGACCGGGCCGAAGCGCACGTGGTTGCCCTGCACGCTGATGTCGGCGATGCCCGCGGCCCGGGCCACGGTGCGCAGCCGGGCCACCTCGAGCAGGTTGACCACGGCCTGGGGCGGCGTGCCGTAGCGGTCGACGAGCTCGGCCTCGATCTCGGCGAGCTCGGCCGCATCGACGACGGCGGCGAGCTTCTTGTACATCTCCAGGCGCAACCGCTCGTGCGGCACGTAGTCGTGCGGCAGGTGCGCGTCGACGGGCAGCTCGATCTTGATCTCGGTCGGGGTCTCGTCGCTCTCACCGCGGAAGCTGGCGACGGCCTCACCGACGAGCCGGACGTACAGGTCGAAGCCCACTCCGGCGATGTGCCCCGACTGCTCGCCGCCGAGCAGGTTGCCGGCGCCGCGGATCTCGAGGTCCTTCATCGCCACCCGCATGCCCGAGCCGAGGTCGGTGTTGCTCGCGATCGTCTGGAGCCGGTCGAGCGCGGTCTCGCTGAGCGGCACCTCCGGCGGGTAGAGGAAGTACGAGTAGGCGCGCTCGCGCCCACGCCCGACGCGGCCGCGCAGCTGGTGCAGCTGCGAGAGGCCGAGGCGGTCGGCGCGCTCGACGATGAGGGTGTTCGCGTTGGAGATGTCCAGCCCGGTCTCGACGATCGTCGTGCAGACGAGGACGTCGAAGCGCTTCTCCCAGAAGTCGACGACGACCTGCTCGAGCTGGTGCTCGCCCATCTTCCCGTGGGCGACGGCGACCCGAGCCTCGGGCACCAGCTCGCGCAGCCGCGCGGCGGCCTTGTCGATCGTCGACACCTTGTTGTGCACGAGGAAGACCTGCCCCTCGCGCATCAGCTCGCGACGGATCGCGGCGGTCACGGTCTTCTCGTCGTACGCCCCGACGTAGGTGAGGACGGGGTGGCGCTCCTCGGGCGGTGTCGCGAGCGTCGACATCTCCCGGATGCCGGTCACGGCCATCTCCAGCGTGCGCGGGATCGGTGTCGCGGACATCGCGAGCACGTCGACCGAGGTGCGCAGCGCCTTGAGCTGTTCCTTGTGCTCGACACCGAAGCGCTGCTCCTCGTCGATGACGACGAGGCCGAGGTCCTTGAACTGCACCTCCTTCGACAGCAGCCGGTGGGTGCCGATGACGAGGTCGACCGAGCCGTCGGCCAGCCCGGCGAGCACCGCCTTGGCCTCCTTGTCGGTCTGGAAGCGCGACAGCGCCTTCACGACGACCGGGAACCCGGCATACCGCTCGGCGAAGGTGTTGGCGTGCTGCTGCACGAGCAGGGTCGTCGGGCACAGGATGGCGACCTGCTTGCCGTCCTGCACGGCCTTGAACGCGGCCCGCACGGCGATCTCGGTCTTGCCGTAGCCGACGTCGCCGCACACGAGCCGGTCCATCGGCACCGAGCGCTCCATGTCGGCCTTGACCTCGTCGATGGTGCTCAGCTGGTCGGGCGTCTCGATGTGGGCGAAGGCGTCCTCGAGCTCGCGCTGCCACGGGGTGTCGGGCGAGAACGCGTGCCCGGTCGTCGCCATCCGCGCGGAGTACAGCCGGATGAGCTCGGCCGCGATCTGCTTGACGTAGCGCTTGGCGCGGCTCTTGGTCTGCTGCCAGTCCGAGCCACCCATCTTGCTCAGGGTCGGCTGCTCACCGCCGACGTACCGGGTGACCTGGTCGAGCTGGTCGGTCGGCACGTAGAGCCGATCCCCGGGCTGCCCCCGCTTCGAGGGTGCGTACTCGAGGACGAGGTACTCGCGGGTCGCGGTCGCCACGGTGCGTTGGACCATCTCGACGAACTTGCCGACACCGTGCTGCTCGTGGACGACGAAGTCGCCCGGCTGGAGCGCGAGGGGGTCGACCTGGTTGCGGCGACGCGACGGCATCCGCCGCATGTCCTTGGTGGAGGTTCCCGAGCCACCCGCCGACCCGGTGAGGTCGGACTCGGTGATGACGGCGAGGCGCTCCGCCGGCACGAGGAACCCCGGGCCCGCGGCCCCCGTGGTCACCGTCACGACGCCGGATGCCGGCTGGGCGCCACCGCTGCCGGCGTCACCGCCCGCACTGACCAGGCGGCTGGGCACGTCGTGCTCGGCGAACACCTCGGCGACCCGCTTGGCCAGGCCCGGCCCCTCGGTGGCGACGAGGACCGACCAGTTGTCGGCCACCAGGGCGCGCAGGTGGGTCACGGCAGCGTCGGTGTCACCGCGGAAGGTGGGCGAGACCTCGAGGCCGAGGTCGAGCACGTCGCCGTCCTCGTCGCCGGCGAACGGGGTGAGGTCGAGCCAGCGCACCCCGAGGTCGCGGGCCTGGGCTCGCAGTTCGGCCAGGGTCCGGAACGACGCCGTGCCGAGCACGGACTGCAGGTCGATCGGCACGACGTTGCCGCTCGCGGCGTTGGCCCAGCCGGCCTCGAGGAACTCCTGGCTGGTCGAGGTGAGGTCGTGGGCGCGGGTGCGGACCCGCTCGGGGTCACAGGTGACGAGCAGCGACCCCTGGGGCAGCACGTCGAGCAGCGTCTCCATGCCGTCGACGAGGGCCGGGGACAGCGACTCCATGCCCTCGACGGCGATGCCGTGGGCGAGCTTCTCGAGCAGGTCGACGGCGCCGGGCAGCCGGTCTGCCAGCGCGGCCGCCCGCTCGCGCACGGTGTCGGTGAGAAGCAGCTCGCGGCACGGCGGTGCCCACAACCCGTGCTCGGCCACCTCGAGCGAGCGCTGGTCGGCGACCTTGAACCAGCGGATCTCCTCGACCGTGTCGCCCCAGAACTCCAGGCGCAGCGGGTGCTCCTCGGTCGGCGGGAAGACGTCGAGGATGCCACCGCGCACCGCGAACTCACCGCGCCGCTCGACGAGGTCGGTGCGGGCGTAGGCGGCTGCCGCGAGGTCCTCGACGACCTGCTCGAGGGGGCGCTCGTCACCGGCCTGGAGCGCGACGGGGCGCAGGTCACCCAGACCCTTGGCGATCGGCTGCAGGACCGCCCGGACGGGGGCGACGACGACGGCGAGGTGGCCGTGGGAGGCGTCCCCGGCATCCGGGTGGGCCAGGCGACGCAGCACGGACAGGCGCTGGCCGACGGTGTCACTGCGCGGGCTGAGCCGCTCGTGCGGCAGGGTCTCCCAGCTGGGGAAGAGGCCGACACGACCCGAGCCCAGGCTGGCCTCGAGCGCGGCCTGGAGGTCTTCGGCCTCGCGGCCGGTCGCGGTGACCGCGAGCACCGGGGTGGTGGTGGCTCGGTCTGACGCGGCGGCCGCGAGCGCAGCGATGAGCGCCGATCGGGCGCCGGGCGGAGCGGTGGCGGTGACCTCGGCGCCGGGGACGCTCAGGGCCTCCTGCAGCCGTTGGGTACCGGGCAGTGCAGCGACATGGGAGCGCAGGGCGGACAGCGAGGACATCGCCGCACACTGTAGTCGCGCCTACCGACAGCCTCAGTCCAGCGAGCCGGGAAGGCAGACGTTGAAGGCGACCACACCGACCGCATCGGTGTCCCACGTGCGCGCGACGGACCCCCACGGACGCTGGGTGCGGACCGTGAGGCGTGGTTGCTGACCATCGCCGGCGACCGACCCGGTGTCGAACACCTCCTGCCACTCCTCGTCGGTCCGGACAGAGCAGTCGACGGTGAGCGACACGTTCAGGGTGCCGTGCCCCCCGGGGCCGAGGCGGTCAGGAACGAGCACCGCATCGGTGACCGTCAGGCCGGGCTCGTGCGTGTCGACCGAGACCACCTGCTCGGGCCAGACCCCCCAGTTGTCCACCTCGACGCTGACCTCGGCCAGTGCCGTGTTGCGGTTGGCACTGCCCCCACTGCTCCCTGCGAGAGACAGACCCGGCCGGGCGACGCCGAGCGCGAAGGCCAGGACGAGCAGGGTGGCCCCGGCCACAAGACCCACGCCGACCCGGCGAATGAGGTGCTGTTCCCGCCGATCGACGTCCCCGACCGCCGCCATCGAGCGGTTCCACACGTTGGTGTCCATGCGATCAATGTATCAATACTTCGACACATTGACACAAGGGGTTGGAGCCAGCCATGCTGTCCCCATGTTCGGACCGGGAGCCCTCGTCCTCGCCGCCTTCGTCGTGCTGGTCGGCGTCGTCGCCGTCGTGGTGGCAACGCACGTGTCGAGGAGCCCGCTGAAGCCCGGCACGGTCGACCGGTTCGCGCGCAGGCAACGGCTGACGATCACCGAGGCCAACGCGACCCACGTGGTCGCCGCCCTGCTGGTGACCCACCGCTGGCGGCGAGCCGGGCTCGTGTGGGGGCTGGCGATGGGGGTGCTGTGGTCCCTGCGATCGTCCGCCCTGACCCTGCACCTCATCGCCGGACTGCTCGGCTGGTTCGCCGGTGCGGTGATCGCCGAGTGGCGCATCGGGCGACTGGACACACCGGGAGCACGGCGGGCCGCAACCCTGGAGCGGCGCACCGTGACCCGCTACCTCACCGTCGAGGCCCTCGCCCTGGCGGGCATCACCACGGCCGCGCTGGTGGCCCTGCTGCTCGCCTCCGGCGCTCGCACCGGGACCAGCGGCACCTGGTGGGGGTGGGTGGCCTACACGGGAGCCCTGGTCGTCATCTGTGCACTCACCGCGGGGGCCGTGATGCGGCGTCCGAGCGGCTTCGTCGACGCCGACGTGCGCGATGCCGACGACGCGCTGCGCACGCACGCGCTGGGGGTGCTCGTCGGTTCGGCGATCGCCGCGTCCTACCCCGCGCTGACGGGATTCGCCCTGCTCGCAGCCCACCCCGACAGCGCCCCGCCCTCGACGACCGCGCCCTGGGCGCTCCTGATCATGGTCGCGGCCCTGCTCAGCGGTGCGTGGGTCGCCGTGTGGTCGCCCTCCGCCCGCGGCCGGCGGCTCTCGACGGGCACGGTCGAGGCCACGCAGCCCGTCCACGCCGTCCCTGCCGCCCATTTCGACCACTCCGCCCCCTCCGGCCCTTCGGAGCCACCACCGTCATGATCATCGACGTCGACCCGTCGGGAGCGGTGCCCGTCTACGAACAGGTGCGCACCCAGCTCGCCGAGATGATCGTCACGGGCGCCCTGCCGCAGGGCTTTCGCCTGCCGACCATCCGCCAGCTCGCTGCCGACCTCGCCCTGGCACCGGGAACCATCGCCCGCGTCTACCGCGAGCTCGAGGCGGAAGGGCTCGTCGTGTCACGGGTGCGGCACGGCACCGTGGTCGCGGCCGTGCCGGAACGCCACCTCTCCGATCCCACCACGGCCGTCGCCGCCGCCGCACGCACCTATGCCGGTGCCAGTCGGCGGCTCAACCTCAGCCTCGACGACGCCGTCGCGGCCCTGAGGGAGCAGTGGGCCCAGCTCAGCGGCTGACCCCCGCCGTCACGCAGCCGGTCAGCGCGGTGCGTGGACCTTCTGCTGCGCGTCGAGCAGGCCGAGCGTGACGAGGGACTCCACGGCATCCGCGGCGTCGTCGAGGAGGAAGGGCAGCTGCTTGCGCTGGGTCGGCGAGAAGTCACGCAGGACGTAGTCGGCGGCATCCATGCGCCCCGGCGGGCGGCCGATGCCGACCCGCACCCGGTGGTAGTCCTTGGTACCGAGCGAGTTGCTGATCGAGCGCAGCCCGTTGTGGCCACCTTCACCGCCACCGCGCTTGAGGCGGATCGTGCCCTCGTCGAGGTCGAGCTCGTCGTGCACGACGACGACCCGCTCGGGCGTGACGGAGAAGAAGCGCACCAGCGCCGAGACCGGCCCACCGGACTCGTTCATGTAGCAGTTCGGCACGGCGATCACGGCCGACGGGCCGGGCACTCCCCCGGGGCCGGTGCCCAGGCGCACCTGCGCGGCGACGGCGCGGGCCTTGTGGGTGCGCAGGCTGCTGCTGGTGCGCCGGGCCAGTTCGTCGATCACCATGGCACCGACGTTGTGCCGGTTGCCGGCGTACGTGGGGCCGGGGTTGCCGAGCCCGACGACGAGCCAGGGTCCGCTGTCGCTCATCGCGCCAGTATGCCTTTCGGTGGGATGCCGCCCGGTCGGGATGCCGTCCGGTGCGGACGACGTCGGGGCCCGGTCCGTGCGGACCGGGCCCCGACGTCAGTCAAGTCAGAGTGAGCCAGGCTCAGGCGTCGCTGTCGGAGGCAGCAGCCTCGTCGGACTCCTCGCGCTCGATGCCGGCCTCGGCCTCGGCGTCGGCGAGCTCGGCCTCGAGGGCCTCCTCGGAGACCTGCGCGGTGACGTTGACGACGAGGGTCTCGGCGTCGGTGATGAGCGTGGCGCCCTTGGGCAGCTCGACCTGGCCCGCGAGGATCTGCGTGCCGGCCTCGAGGCCCTCGACCGAGATGGTGATGCCCTCGGGGATGTGGGTGGCCTCGACCTCGAGCTCGAGGCTCGTGCTGTCGGTGGTGACCATGGTGTCGGGAGCAGCGTCACCCTCGATGTGGACCGGGATGTCGACGGTGACCTTCTCGCCCTTGCGCACGACGACCAGGTCGATGTGCTCGATGACCGGCTTGATCGGGTCGCGCTGCACGTCCTTGGCCAGGGCGAGCTGCTCCTTGCCGTCGAGGACGATGGTGAGCAGGGCGTTGCTCGTCTTGAGCGCCTTCATCGTCTCGTGGGCAGCGAGGGTGATGTGCACCGGGTCGGCACCGTGGCCGTACATGACGGCGGGGATCTTGTGGTCGCGGCGGATCTTGCGAGCCGCGCCCTTGCCGAACTGGGTGCGGGTCTCGGCGTTCAGGGTGAGGTCGGACATGGTGGCGCTCCTTGAGCTGTGGGGAGGACGGCGGGCGAGTGGTCCTCGACGCGGGACGTGGCACCGATCTGTGATGAGCGCGCGTTCGTCCGCGGATCCGAACGGGATCTGCGTCCGCCAGCGTCGATCACGGATTCGTCGACCGCTCTCGCGGCCTGCCGGACACCAGTGGCCGGTACGACGTCCCTCGCCGAGGCAACCCCGCGAGTCTAGGCGACGGGCGAGTGAACCTCGAAATCGGGTCGGGCGGGCTCGTCGCGCCCGCCCGGCGTGCCGTCGTGCGTCGTGGTGTGGGATGCCGCCCGCGCCTCGTCGCGCTCGCCGAGCCGAACCGCGACCACACCGGAGAGCAGGACCAGGCCGCCCACGAGCTGGATCAGGCCGGGCAGCTCACCGAGCAGGACCCAGGCGAAGGCCACGGCGAAGATCACCTCGGTGAGGCCGACGAACGAGGCGAGCGTCGAGCCCAGGTGGCGGGCCCCGAGGATGCCGAGGACGTACGCGAGCGCCGCCGCGATGAGCACGAGCTCGGCGAACGCCACCCAGGCCGGTGCGCTGGCCCCGGCGATGACGACGGTCGAGGCACCCGCCTCCATGGGCAGCACCCCGATCAGGCCTGCGAGAGCGAGGACGACGGCACCGGAGGTGAGGCCGACGCCGGCGAAGGCGACGGCCGGCAGCGCCGTCGGCCGACCCGCGAGGACGTAGTGGCCGGCCAGCCCGACGGCGGCGAGCAGGCCCCACAGCACACCGACGAGGCTGGGCGTGCTCTGCCCGGTGACGTCGAGCACGAGCGCGAGCCCGGCGAGCGCCAGCACGATGCCGACCCCGGTCAGCCGGTGGGGCGCACGCCGCGTCAGGGCCCAGACCCAGAGGACGACGATGATGATGCCGAGGTACTCGATGAGCAAGGCCACGCCGACCGGCATCCGGGAGACCGCCTGGAAGTACCCGAGCTGGGCGGCGGCGACGGCCAGGGTGCCGTAGAACGCCGCGAGCGGCAGCTCGCTGCGCAGGGTTCCCCATCGCCCGCGCATGCTCCACAGCCCGAAGGGCGCCAGGACGAGAGCCGCGCCGGCGATGCGGATGAGCACCACCGCGCCGGGGCTCCAGCCAGCGGTCATCAGGGACTTGGCGAAGGGCCCGGACGTGCCGAACGCCGCGCAGGACGCGAGCATCGCGATCAGACCCAGACCGACGTGCCGCCGCATCGCCTCCACCATGACATTCCTCGATTTCTCGTGACAGCGCCCTGCCGGCGCGGGTTCGCGGCGGATGTGTCAGGAGCAAAGTAGGCTGTTGCCGATGACGTTAGCTGCCGCAATTGTCAGGAGTCAAGATGATTTTCACCTATGACACGGACATGACGCTCATGCACGCTGCGGCCCTGGTCAACACCGGCCCCGCCCTGGGCAGCGAGCACCGCGAGGACCTGCCCGACGTCGCAGCGCTCGTCGAGTGGATGCACGGATGGCAGTGGACCGGTCGCCACCCGAGCACCGAGGCCGAGGCGGACGCCGTGCGGCGGCTGCGCCCGAGGATCCGGCAGATCTGGGGGCTGCCCGAGGACGACCTCGTCGATGCGACCAACGCGTTGCTGCGCGAAGGCCGCGCACTCCCCCAGCTCGTGCGCCACGGCGACTTCGACTGGCACATCCACGCCACCCCGGACGACGCGCCGATCGCCGACCGGATCGCCGTCGAGGTCGGCATGGCCCTGGTCGACGTCATCCGCGCCGGGGCGATCGACCGGCTCAAGGTGTGCGCCGGGGACGACTGCGACGACCTCATCATCGACCTCAGCAAGAACCGCTCACGCAAGTTCTGCGACGGCACGTGCGGGACACGGGCCAACGTGGCGGCCTATCGCGCACGCAAGGCCGCCGACACCTGATGTAGCAGGCTCAGGCGCGGCCGCCGAACAGGCTGGTCACCGACCCGTCCTCGAAGACCTCCTTGACCGCTGCGCTGATGAGCGGCGCGATGGAGAGCACGGTGATGCCGTCGATCTGCTTCTCGGGCGGGATCGGCAGCGTGTTCGTGACGATCACCTCGACCGCCGAGCAGCCATGCAGTCGCTCCACCGCCGGGTCGCTGAGGATCGCGTGCGTCGCCGCGATGATGACGGCCTTGGCCCCGTCGGCCTTCAGCGCGTCGGCGGCCTTCGCGATCGTGCCGCCGGTGTCGATCATGTCGTCGACGAGCACGCACACCCGGTCGCGCACGTCACCGACGACCCGGTTGGCGACCATCTCGTTCGGCCGGTTGATGTCGCGCGTCTTGTGGATGAACGCCAGCGGAGCACCGCCGAGACGCTTGGACCACTGCTCGGCGACCTTGATGCGACCGGCATCCGGCGACACCACCGCGAGGTCCTGGTCGCCGTACTTCGTGGCGACGTACTCACTGAGGATCGGGATGGCCATCAGGTGGTCGACCGGCCCGTCGAAGAACCCTTGGATCTGGTCGGTGTGCAGGTCGACGCAGATGAGCCGGTCAGCCCCGGCGGTCTTGAACATGTCGGCGATGAGGCGCGCGCTGATCGGCTCGCGACCACGGTGCTTCTTGTCCTGGCGCGCGTATCCGTAGAACGGCATCACGACCGTGATCCGCTTGGCACTGGCCCGCTTGAGCGCGTCGACCATGAGCAGGTGCTCCATGATGCACTCGTTGATGGGGTTCGTGTGGCTCTGGATGACGAAGGCGTCCGACCCGCGCACCGACTCCTCGAAGCGCACGTAGATCTCGCCGTTGGCGAAGTCGTAGGCGCTCGTCGGCACGAGCTCGGTGCCGAGCTGCGCGGCGACCGCCTGCGCCAGCTCGGGGTTGGCCCGCCCCGAGAAGAGCATGAGCTGCTTCTTGGGGCGCTTGCGGATGTTGGCCGACGGCGGTCGGTTGCTGCTCATTGCTGGTCACCTTCCGCGGTGGTCGTCGCAGGGCTCGGATGCCGTTCGCCCGCCTTCTGGGCCGCGGCGGCTGCCACCGCGGTCGCCGTTCCATGCCTGGCTCGGGCCACCCAGCCGCTCACGTTGCGCTGCTGGCCCCGGGCCACGGCGATCTCGCCCGGCTCGACGTCCTGGGTCAGGGTGGACCCGGCAGCGACGTAGGCACCGTCGGCGACGTCGACCGGGCCGATGACGACCGAGTTCGACCCGACGAAGGAGTGGCTGCCGATGACCGAGTGGTGCTTGGCCACCCCGTCGTAGTTGGCGAAGATCGTGCCGGCACCGATGTTGGCGCCGGCCCCGATGGTGACGTCGCCCGCGTACGTGAGGTGGGGCACCTTGGCACCCTCACCGATGTCGGCGTTCTTGGTCTCGACGAACCCGCCGATCTTGCCCCGGGCGCCGAGGCGGGTGCCCGGGCGCAGGAAGGAGTAGGGCCCGACCGTGGCCCCGTCGCCGATGACCGCGAGGTTCGTGACGGCCCGGGTGACGCTGGCCCCGGCACCGACCTCGGTGTCGGTGAGGGTGCAGTCGGGCCCGATCACGGCATCCGGGCCGATGCTCGTGGCCCCGAGGAGCTGGCTGCCGGGCAGGATCGTCGCGTCCTGGCCGATGCTGACGTCGACGTCGATCCACGTCGTCGCGGGGTCGACGATCGTCACTCCGGCCCGCATGTGCCGCTCGCACACGCGGCGGTTGAGCTCACGGCCGAGCTCGGCGAGCTGGACGCGGTCGTTCACGCCCTCGGTCTGGAGCCGGTCACCGATGACGTGGGCCCGCACCGGGCGGCCGGCATCGCGCGCGATGGAGATGACGTCGGTCAGGTACTTCTCACCCTGGGCGTTGTCCGTGCCGACCTGGGCGAGCGCGGCGCGCAGCACCTGGGCGTCGAACGCGTAGATCCCGGAGTTGATCTCGGTGAGGGCCAGCTCGTCGGCGGTGGCGTCCTTGTGCTCGACGATGCGCTCGACCCGGCCCTGCGCATCGCGCACCACCCGGCCGTACCCGGTGGGGTCGTCGAGGTGCGCCGTGACGACCGACACCGCGCTGCCCGACTCCTGGTGCGACACCGTGAGCTGGACGAGGGTGTCGCCGGTGAGCAGCGGAACGTCGCCGTACGTGACGAGGATCGTGCCCGACAGGTCTGCCGGCAGCGCCTCGAGGCCGCACTCGACGGCGCGGCCGGTGCCCTTGACGTCGTCCTGGTCGGCGATGACGAGCCCGGCATCCAGGGCGGTGCACTGCTCGACGACGCGGTCGCGCTCGTGGCGGACCACCACGCCGACGTGCTCGGCCCCGGTCTCCCGGGCGGCCCGGATCGCGTGGCCGACCAGCGTCAGGCCACCGATGCGGTGCAGCACCTTGGGTGTCGAGGACTTCATCCGGGTGCCCTCACCCGCGGCGAGGACGATGACAGCAGCCGGGCGGGGGGTGCTCACGCGAGGGAACTCCAGATGAGAAGCGAGGTGCCACGGGACGACGTCATGCTACCCGCGCCGCCACCACCGCACGGCACGACACCGCCGCCCCGGCTCGTGGTGCCACCGTGAACACACCGCATCCGCCATGATGGGAACGGCCCGGCGATGCCGCCGCGAGGCCGGAGAGGAACACCCGATGCCGTCGACCACGCCGCAGCACCAGAACCGATGGGGCCATCGAGCCCGTCTTGGTCGTGTCGGCACGGCGCTGGTGCTCGCCCTCACGGTCGTCGGGGTCGCCGTGGCACCGTCCGCCGCGGCACCGTCCGTCGCGGCACCGTCCGTCGCGGCACCGTCCGTCGCGGCAGTGCCAGGTACAACCGCTCCCCAGGCACCCGCGCCCGCGGCACCGGGCCCCACCACGCCGTCGGTCTCCTCCACGGCACACGTGCAGAACCTGGGCTGGCTGCCACCCGTGAGCGACGGCGCCACCGCGGGCACCACCGGACGCTCCCTGGACCTGCAGGCGTTGCGCCTGAGCACCACCGCCCCCGACACCGTCATCCGCTACCGCGCCCACGTCGCGACCATCGGCTGGCAGGCCTGGCGCAGCTCCTCCGAGACCGCCGGCACCACCGGCCGCTCCCTCGCCGTGGAGGCCCTGCAAGTGACCCTCACCGGGGCTGGCGCCGCCCGACACGGGATCGAGTACCGGGCGCACGTCGCCGGCCTGGGCTGGCAACCCTGGCGAACCGAGGGAGCCGTGGCCGGCACCACCGGCCAGGGCCGCAGCATCGAGGCCGTCCAGGTACGGCTCACGACGCGACCCTCGGCCACGGTCACGGCACACGTGCAGAACCTGGGCTGGCTGCCACCCGTGAGCGACGGCGCCACCGCGGGCACCACCGGACGGTCCCTGGACCTGCAGGCGTTGCGCCTGAGCACCACCGCCCCCGACACCGTCATCCGCTACCGCGCCCACGTCGCGACCATCGGCTGGCAGGCCTGGCGCAGCTCCTCCGAGACCGCCGGCACCACCGGCCGCTCCCTCGCCGTGGAGGCCCTGCAAGTGACCCTCACCGGGGCTGGCGCCGCCCGACACGGGATCGAGTACCGGGCGCACGTCGCCGGCCTGGGCTGGCAACCCTGGCGAACCGAGGGAGCCGTGGCCGGCACCACCGGCCAGGGCCGCAGCATCGAGGCCGTCCAGGTACGGCTCATGCCGAAGGTCCGCCTGGCCGTGACGGCGGACACCGGGATGGACCGGGCAGCGGCGGGGGTCTTCGCCGGCATGGGCGCTCGCAGGGCCGATCTCAACCTCATCGTCGGCGACCTGTCCTACCAGTCGGTCGGTCGCGAACCGGCCTACTGCTCCTTCGTGAACTCCCGGGTCCCGGGCCCCACCCTGGTCGTGGCCGGGAACCACGAGGACACGCTGACCCGTAACGGGACCATCGAGAACTTCGCCAGGTGCCTTCCCGACCGGGTCGGGGTCACGGGAACGTACGGCAAGGACTACTGGGTCGACTCCGGCCCGGTACGCGCGATCCTCATCAGTCCGGCCATCGCGCTGTCGACCGGCACCAGGACCTACCGGTCCGGGTCACCCGAGGCCGCGTGGCTGACGAGCGTGATCCGGCAGGCCAGGGCGGACGGGCAGTGGGTGGTCGTCGGGATGCACAAGCCGTGCCTCACCGTCGGTACCCATGGCTGCGAATCCTCCCGGGACCTCACCGACCTCATGGTCCGCGAGCGTGTGGACCTCGTGCTCTCCGGGCACGACCACAACTACAGCCGCAGCCACCAGCTCACCGGCACCACCCGGACCCCGGTCGTCGTCGACCGCGACGGGCAGTACCTCAAGGGGGCAGGCACGGTCCTCGCCGTCGTCGGCAACGGTGGCCACGAGGCCCGACCCGTCCGGGCGAAGACCGACATCTGGGCCGCAGCCAACGGCACGAACAGCCCCGGTGGCTTCGTCTACGGCTTCGCGAGCATCGACGCCACGGCGGCGCAGCTCACCTACAGCCTGGTGCGCACCTCGGGCGGGCAGCTGACCGACACGTTCACCGTCTCCAGGCCGTAGGAGGCAGGTGCGGGTCGGGCGTCCTGCGGCGGTCCAATGGACCGCGCGTACCTGCCCGGATCCACCATGATGTGAGCGGCACGATGCCCGGGCGCACCGTCCCGGGCCGGGACCAGCGGAGGAGCACACGATGACAACGGCAGCAGGGGCTGTGGCCTCGTCCCGCGACGGGCGCACCTTTCGTCTGGAGCCGGGAGAAGGGTCGACCTTCTTCCCCGGTGACGTGGTCGTCGCCTCCACCGACACCGGCGACCTCGTCCTGGGGCAGGTGCTGACCGAGCCGTCGGTCGACGACGGCTCGGCAGCGGCGGGGTCCGGGGTCGTCCTCGGGACGCTGGCCCCCGACGGCCGGCTCCAGCGGTCCGAGCGCCCGAGCTTCTCCAGCCCGGTCTCACCGGCATCCGCTGAACAGCTGGCCGGGCTGCAGGCCAGCACCGGGGCGGACCTGGCCGTGGGTCGGTGGACCACGGCCAGCCCCGGGACCACAGCCAACCTGCGTACCGCGGGGTTCAACCGCCACACGTTCCTGTGCGGGCAGAGCGGATCCGGCAAGACGTACGCGCTCGGGGTGCTCCTCGAGCGGCTCATGCTGACGACCGACCTGCGGATGGTGATCGTCGACCCCAACGCCGACTTCGTCCGGCTCGGCGAGACCAAGCCGGAGACGCCACAGGCGGATGCCGCCCGCATCGGTCAGCGGGGCGTGCGGGTGCTGCGCTCGGACGCCAACCGCAACGGCGACGCCCTGCCGCTCCGCCTGCGCTTTCGCACCATGGCCCGCCAGGCCCAGGCGGCCGTGCTCCAGCTCGACCCGGTGCGCGACGAGGACCTGTACAACGCTTTCGTGCGGTTGCTCGCCGACGCGGGCGAGGCTCGCGACCTCGGGCAGCTGCTCGTGCGGATGCAGGCGGGTGATGCCGCTGACCGGCGCCTGCTGCAGCGCATCCAGAACCTCGGGATGACCGAGTGGGAGGCCTGGGCTGGTGAGCAGCCCTCCGCTGCCGACGTGGCGACCAACGGCACCGGGGTGAGCGTGCTCGACCTCGGCGGGTTCGACGACCCTGCCGAGCCGCTGTCGATCTGCCTCGAGGTGCTCGATCGGCTGTGGAGCGAGCGCGAGAGCCGGGTGCCGACCCTGCTCGTCATCGACGAGGCCCACAACCTGTGCCGGGCCGATCCGAGCAACCCGGTGGCGCAGCTCGTGCTGGAACGGCTCATCCAGATCGCGGCGGAAGGGCGCAAGTACGGCCTGTGGCTGCTGCTGTCCTCACAGCGGCCGTCGAAGATCCACCCGCAGATCCTCAGTCAGTGCGACAAGCTCATGCTCATGCGGATGAACAGCCCTGACGACATCGTCGAGCTCGGGCGCACGTTCGGCTTCGCCCCGCAGGCGATGCTGCACGCCTCGACCGGGTTCGTGCAGGGTGAGGCGCTGCTCGCGGGTGGGTTCGCCCCGGTGTCCATGCTGGCCCGGATGCGCGAACGGCTGACCTACGAGGGTGGCAGCGACGTCGCGGTGCCCCTCATCCAGCGCTGACCGCAACCGTCGCCCAGAAGAGGTGTCAGAGCAGGTCGGTCAGCTCGTCACGGGCCAGCTCGCGCACGGCCTCGAGGGCCTCACGCGCCGTGGCCGCCGCGCGGGCTGCCGCGGCGATGCCCTGGCACTCTGGCAGGCTGTGCAGCGACAGCGCCAGCCGCACGACCGGCACCTTGCTCGGGGCCATCGACAGGCTCGACACGCCGAGGCCGGTGAGCACGAGGGCGAGCAACGGGTCACCTGCTGACTCGCCGCACACCCCCATCGGCCGACCCGTGCTGGCGGCACCCTCACAGGCGGCCGCCACGACGTCGAGCACCGCTGGCTGCCAGGGGTCGAGCAGGTCGGACAGCTCACCCTGCATCCGGTCGGCGGCCATCGTGTACTGCGCCAGGTCGTTGGTGCCGATGCTGCCGAACTCGACCTCGGCCAGCACGTGCGCCGAACGCAGGGCCGCCGCCGGGACCTCGATCATGACGCCGCCCTTGGGCAGCCCGTTCTCGCGGACCCGCCGGGCGAACCAGGCGGCCTCCTCGACGGTGGCGACCATGGGAGCCATGACGCGCACGTCGGCCCCGGTCACCTTCGCCGCGATCGACAACGCCTCGAGCTGGGCGTCGAGCAGCTCGGGGCGCTCGGCCGACAACCGCAGTCCGCGTCGACCCAGGGCCGGGTTCTCCTCCGGGCCGAGGTCGGCGAAGGCCAACGGCTTGTCCGCTCCCGCGTCGAGGGTGCGCACGACGACCCGGCGGTCGCCGAACGGCGCCATGACCTTGCGGTAGATCTCGGTCTGCTCCTCGACGGTAGGCGCCTTGTCGGCCGAGAGGAAGACGAACTCGGTGCGGAACAGCCCGACCCCTTCGAGGTCGAGCGCCCCGGCCTCCTCGGCGTCCTTGACCCCGCCGATGTTGGCGAGCAGCGCGACGTGGTGCCCGTCGCGCGTGGTGCCCGGGCCACTGGTGCCGGCCAGGGCCGCAGCGCGCTTGTCGCGACGCTGCTTCTGCTCCTCGACGATCGAGGGGTCGGGGTTGATCGTGACCTCACCCGAGTCGCCGTCCAGGGCCACGAACGTCCCGGCGGGGATGCCGGTCGCGCCCTTGAGCTGGACGACGGCCGGGATGCCCATCTGGGCCGCGAGGATCGCCGTGTGGCTCGTTCGCCCCCCCTCCTGGGTGACGATGCCGACGACGAGGGCTCGGTCGAGGGTCGCCGTCTCCGCGGGAGCGAGGTCCTCGGCGACGATGACGCTCGGTTCGGTGAAGTCGGGGACCCCCGGGGCAGGGACCCCGAGCACCGCCGCGACCGCTCGGGAGCCGACGTCGCGCAGGTCGGTGACCCGCTCGGCGAAGTACCCCCCGAGCGCCTCGAACTGGGCGCAGTACTCCTCGACGGCGTTGGCGATGGCGTTCGCCCGCCCGCGGCCGGCATCGAGCTGCTTGCCGGCGGCCTTGACCAGACCCTTGTCACGGGCGATGAGCGCCGTGGCCTTGAGGATCTGCTGGGCGGTGTCGTCGGCGTGCCTGGCCTTGCCCTCGAGGGCGACCGCGACGGACTCGAAGGCCGCCTTGACGTCGGTGAGCGCCGCCTCGCGGTCCTGCGCCGGCGGCTCGTCGGCCGGCGGCCGGACGGGGGGCGAGACCTGCACCACCGGTCCGTACGCGGACCCCGGGCTGACGCCGATGCCCTGCCGGGTCTCCGTCGCGGTCACCTCGGTCACTCCGCGTCGAGGTCGCGCGAGAGGAGGGCCACGAGGGTGTCGAGGGCCTCGTCGGCCCCGTCGCCCTCAGCGGTCAGCACGATCTCCTCGCCGTGCTTGGCGCCGAGCGCCATGACACCGAGGATGCTCGTGGCGTCGAC
>JAGNQK010000108.1 GCA_017989115.1 Dermatophilaceae bacterium
GTGCCGTCTCGCACGTCGTCGACGACCTCGTCGATCTCGTCGATGACGGTCTTGGTCGCCGAGCGGTGCCTGAGGAACTCGAACACCATGGGCAGCACCGAGATGGCCACGATGAGCAGCACCGCCGCCTCGAGGTTGTCGTGCACGAAGTCGATGCCGCCGAGGAAGTACCCGAGCAAGGTGATGCCGGTCGCCCAGAGCACCGCGCCGACGGCGCTCCAGACGAAGAAGTGCCGACGGTTCATCCGGCTGACGCCGGCGACCACGGTGATGAACGTGCGCACGATGGGCACGAACCGGCCGATGACCAGCGCCTTGGCGCCGTACTTCTCGAAGAAGTCGTGGGTCTGGTCGAAGTACTTCTTCTTGATGAACCGGCCGTCGCGCTCGTACAGCGGCGCCCCGATGGCCCGACCGATCTCGTAGCCGGTGACGTTGCCCGCGAAGGCGGCGGCGCTGAGGATGGCGCAGGCCACGACGATGTTGAGGTCGATGTCACCGCGCGCGATGAACAGGCCGACCGCGAACAGCAGCGAGTCTCCGGGGAGGATGGGGAACAGCAGGCCGCACTCGATGAAGACGATGGCCACGCTCACCCAGAAGAACTGCTCTCCGAAGCGGTCGAGGAGCCACTGGGGGTCCATCCAGTCAGGTCCGAGGGAAGGCATCACGCCATCAAGAGTAGGTCGTCCGGCTGCGTGGTCCCGCCCGCACGCAGGGCGGGCGCACCCGCACGTCGGGGCCGCGGCTACATTGAGCACCGATCCGGGCCGATCGGGACGGCTCGCACCGACAGTGAAGGAACACCCATGCCGACCACCCGCGCCACCCGCGCCACCCGCCTGTTCGGGGTCGCCCTCACCGGGTCCGCCCTCCTCGCGCTGGCCGCCTGTGGCAGCCCCACCGACGAACCCGCCGCCTCGGCCTCTGGTGACGCCACGGCATCCGCCGCCACCTGCACCCCCGAGACGATGAAGACGCTGACGGCCGGCACCCTGACGATCGGCACCGACAAGCCGGCCTACCAGCCGTGGTTCGTCGACGACGACCCGAGCAACGGCAAGGGCTACGAGTCAGCCGTGGCCTACGCGATCGCCGACGAGCTCGGGTTCGCCAAGGACAAGGTGACCTGGGTCGTCGCGCCGTTCAACACGGTCGTCGCGCCGGGCAAGAAGGCGTTCGACTTCGACGTGAACCAGGTGTCGATCAGCGACGAGCGCAAGCAGGCCGTCGACTTCTCGAGCGGTTACTACGACGTGCGCCAGGCAGTCATCACCTACAAGGGCAGCCCGATCGACGGCAAGACGACCGTGGCGGACCTCAAGGGCGCCAAGCTCGGTGCCCAGGTCGGCACCACCTCGTACAACGCCGCGAAGGACCAGGTGCAGCCCTCGGCTGCGGTCGCGGTCTTCGACACCAACGACCTCGCCGTGCAGGCCCTGAAGAACAAGCAGATCGACGGGATCGTCGCCGACCTGCCGACCGCGTTCTACATGACGGCCGCCCAGCTCGACGACGGCGTCATCGTCGGTCAGCTGCCCCTGCAGGGTGAGCCCGAGCAGTTCGGTGCGGTGCTCGACAAGGGCAGCCCGCTCACGGGATGCGTCACCCAGGCCGTCGACACCCTGCGCGAGAACGGCACGCTCGACACCCTCGTCACCACCTGGCTGTCCACCCAGGGCGCGCCCGAGCTGAAGTAGCAGCCGATCGTGCAGGACCCTTCGCAGCAGCTGGGGCCCACGGAGTCGACGGGGGAACCCGTCGAGGACCGGTGGGTCCCGTCTGCGCTGGAGCAGGAGCGCGCGGCCTACCGCTCGGCCCGCACCCGCCGCTCCGCCGTCGTCGCGACGGCCTCGACGCTCGCGATGCTGGGCGCCATCGTCGCCCTCGTCGTGAGCTCGCCCGGGTGGCCTCGTGTCAAGGAGACCTTCTTCTCCTGGGACAAGGCGGTCGACTCCCTCCCGGCGGTGCTCGACGGGCTCTGGCTGAACATCCGCGTCATGCTCGTGTGTGCGGTGCTCATCGCGATCCTCGGCCTCACCCTGGCCGTCATGCGCACCGTGCGGGGTCCGGTGGCCTTCCCGCTCCGCCTGTTCGCGACGGCCTACGTCGACCTGTTCCGGGGTCTGCCGCTGCTGCTCGTGCTCTTCCTCCTCGGCTTCGGCGCCCCCGCGCTGCAGCTGTCGGGGGTGCCGAACTCGGCGCTGTTCTGGGGCGGGTGCGCGCTCGTGCTGTCGTACTCGGCCTACGTGGCCGAGGTGTTCCGCGCCGGCATCGAGTCCGTGCACCCCTCGCAGCGGGCGGCGGCGCGCTCGCTCGGGCTGAGCTACGGGCAGACCCTGCGGCACGTCGTGCTCCCGCAGGCGGTGCGCCGGGTGGTGCCCGCCCTGATGAACGACCTCGTCTCGCTGCAGAAGGACTCCGGCCTCATCGCCGTGCTCGGGGTCATCGACGCCATCCGGGCGGCGCAGATCGAGACGGCGAGCGACTTCAACTACACCCCGTACGTCGTCGCCGGTGCGCTCTTCGTCTGCCTGACGATCCCCATGGCGCGCTTCACCGACTGGGTGGCCCGGCGGCAGGGCTTCCACGGCGCCGGGGGCCACCTGTGAGCACCCACGTGAGGATGCCGTCATGAGCCTGCTCGCCCTCGAGGGGGTCCGGAAGTCGTTCGGGAAGAACGTCGTGCTCCAGGACATCGACCTGACCGTCGAGCGCGGCCAGTGCGTCGTGCTCATCGGCGCCAGCGGCTCGGGCAAGTCGACCCTGCTGCGGTGCGTCAACCTGCTCGAGGTCGTCGACGACGGTCGGATCACGCTCGACGGGGACGACATCACCGACCCGCGCATCGATGCGGATGCCGTGCGCGCCCGGATGGGCGTGGTCTTCCAGGCCTACAACCTCTTCCCCCACCTGTCGGTGATGGACAACATCACCCTGGCCCCCATCCGGGTGCACGGTGTGCCGCGGGGTGAGGCCCAGGACAAGGCCATGGCCATGCTCCACCGGGTGGGTCTGCGCGACCGGGCGGGGGCGCGCCCCGACGACCTGTCGGGTGGGCAGCAGCAGCGGGTGGCCATCGCCCGCGCGCTCGTCAACGACCCGACCCTCATGCTGCTCGACGAGGTGACGTCGGCGCTGGACCCGGAACTCGTCGGGGAGGTGCTCGACCTGCTGCGATCCCTCACGCAGGAGGGCATGACGATGATCCTCAACACCCACGAGATGGGCTTTGCCCGGCAGGTCGCCGACACCGTGTGCTTCCTCGACGGCGGGGTCATCCACGAGCAGGGGCCGCCCGAGCAGGTTCTCGGTGACCCGCGCGAGGAGCGCACGCGCCAGTTCCTGTCGCGCGTCCACGCATGACCGCTTACGTGCCGGCATGAGCGGCCACGACGAGCCCGCCGATGTGGGGGTGGGGCCGTGGCAGGGGCCGTGGCCCGACGGGGACCACTTCGACCCCGACTTGTTGCGCGAGGGCGACCGGCGCAACGTCGCCGACCGGTACCGCTACTGGACCATGGATGCCGTCGTGGCCGACCTCGACACCCGTCGCCACCCGTTTCACGTCGCCATCGAGAACTGGGGCCACGACTTCAACATCGGCTCGGTCGTGCGCACGGCGAACGCGTTCAACGCTGCGGCCTTCCACATCGTCGGCAAGCGCCGCTGGAACCGGCGCGGGGCGATGGTGACCGACCGCTACCAGCACGAGCACCACCACCCCGACGTCGACGACCTCGTGCGGTGGGCGAGGGGCGCGGGGACCCAGGCCGACGGCATCCCGATCATCGGCATCGACAACCTCCCCGGCTCGGACCCGCTGGAGACCTACGACCTGCCCCGCGAGTGCGTGCTCGTCTTCGGGCAGGAGGGCCCGGGGCTGAGCGAGCCGATGCGGGCGGCCTGTACCGCCGTGCTGCACATCGAGCAGTTCGGCTCGACGCGGTCGATCAACGCCGGTGCGGCCGCCGCGATCGCCATGCACGCGTGGGTGCGTCGGCGCGTCTTTCACCAGCGACCGCTGCCCGCTCGTCCCACGTCGGAATAGCAGTGGCCCGGTGACCGCTGGACACGGGGTGAGCCCCTCCATGCGTCCCGCGCCCGCCCTGTCCGTGCTCGACCTCGTGCCCGTGCGAGGAGACCAGAGCAGTGGTGATGCCGTCGCCGCGATGCGGTCGCTGGCCAAGGTCGCCGACGAGAACGGCTACCGCCGCTACTGGTTGGCCGAGCACCACAACATGCCGAGCATCGCATCGACCAACCCTCCGGTCCTCGCCGCCATCGTGGCCGCGGCAACCGCGCGGATCAGGGTCGGCTCCGGCGGGGTGATGCTTCCGAATCATGCGCCACTCGTGGTGGCCGAGCAGTTCGCCCTGCTCGAGGCCGCCTTTCCGGGGCGCGTCGACCTCGGCATCGGCCGGGCGCCCGGCACCGACCAGGTCACGGCTTGGGCCCTGCGCAGCGGCGCCGGTGGCGTCGAGGCCGATGCCGTCGACCGCTTCCCCGACCACGTCGACCACGTGCTCGCGATGATGTCGCCCGCCGGGGCCGCCCTGCGGCTGGGCAGTGGTGAGCACGTGCTTCGCGCCACCCCCCGTGCCACCTCGGTGCCGATGATCTGGCTGCTCGGGTCCTCCGACTTCTCGGCCCGCCTCGCTGCGTCCCGCGGGTTGCCGTACGTCTTCGCGCACCACTTCTCGGGCCGTGGGACCGCCGAGGCGCTCGCCCTGTACCGCGAGGGCTACCAGCCCTCGCCCGAACACCCGGAGCCGCGGACCTTCCTCACCGTCAACGTCGTCGTCGCCCCCACGCAGGCGCAGGCGCAGCGGCTCGTGCAGCCGATGGTGCGCACCATGGTGGCGCTGCGCACCGGGCAGCCACTGACGCCGCAGGAGACGGTCGAGGAGGCGGAGGCGCGGGGGGTCATGGTGGCGCACCAGCCGTTGGCCGACGAGATGGCCAGCCGATGGGTCGTCGGGGACCCGCAGCAGGCGGCTGCGCGCGTGCGTGAGCTGGCCGCCACGTTCGACGTGGACGAGGTCATGGTCAGCCCGGTCGCCGGTTCCTTCGCGGGGACGCCTGTCCGCCGGTCGCCGGCCCGTGAGGAGACCCTGCGCCTGCTCGCCGACGCGATGTGACCGGCAGGCGCAGCAGGGCCACCGCCCCCACGGTGAGCACGGGCCACCACCAGTGCACCCCATCTGCGCCGACGATGCCCTTGGCGGCCATGAATCCGAGCCCCCCGCAGGCGAGCACGGTGACGAGCACCGGCAGCCACACCGGCGGAGCGGGTGATTCGTCTCGTCGCGGGGTCTCGAACCGGCCGAGCGCGGCGATGCACCCGAGGGTCACGAGGCCGAGCACGGCCCACCACAGCGGCCGGGTCACCCACCAGGCCCCGGTCATCGGGGTGACGCCGAGGCCGGGCCCGCCGAGCAGCAGCGAGAGCCCGATGACGAGCACCATGGCCGTGAGGTGCCACAGGTAGAGCGTCATGACCCGGGTGTTGAGCAGCACCGTCGCCGACCAGGCGCGCGGCCGCTGCAACCACGCAGCCAGCGCGGGTTCGAGGGCCAGCACGAGCCCCGCCTGCAGCAGGCCGAGGAACCCCAACGTCACCCGGGTCGGGTATGAGTTGTTCACGGCCGCCCCGTCCAGCCCGATCATCGACACGGGGTAGGGGCCGGCCCACACCAGCCCCACGACACCGACGAGCCCGACGGCGGCCAGGGCCAGCCGTCGACCGGTGCCGGCCAGGCGACCGTCGAGCCAGGCGTAGCCAACCTGGTGCACCGTGGCCCACACGACGAGGTAGTTCGCGAACCCCACGGTCAGCGTGTCGGTGCCGAGGCTCACGAGGTCGACCAGGCACCCGAGTGCCAACCCGCCGACGATGCTGGACCAGCCCCAGCGCTCCCACACCCAGAGCGTGGCCGGGGCGACCGTGCAGACGACGACGTAGGCGGCGAGGAACCACGTCGGCACCAGGGCCACCTGGGATGCCGTGCGCAGGGTCGCGGTCGGCACCCCTGCCGCGTGGGCCACGACCACCGCGAGCAGCCAGACCAGCAGGAGCGGGACCACCGGCGTGAGGAGCCGCCGCAGCCGCGCCCGCAACCACCCGGCATACGGCAGGTTCTTCGCCCGCGCCGAGCGCCATGACAAGCCGTTGGCATAGCCCCCGACGAGGAAGAACACCGGCATCACCTGGAACACCCAGGTGAGCGGGTGGGTCCACGGGGCGAGCTCGAGAAGGTGACCGATCTCGAGCTCACCGTCGCGGACCACGACGGCGGCCATCAGCCAGTGGCCGAGCACGACCACG
This sequence comes from Dermatophilaceae bacterium, assembly GCA_017989115.1. Taxonomy (GTDB): domain Bacteria; phylum Actinomycetota; class Actinomycetes; order Actinomycetales; family Dermatophilaceae; genus Fodinibacter. The sequence goes on from JAGNQK010000108.1 coordinate 6,329, forward strand.
ACGATGGCCGCGGCGCGCAGCAGGTCGACGACCCGGTTGCGGGTAGCGGGGGTCGCGGCGGCGAGGTCACGCACGGTGGACAGGTCCATGACTCACAGCCTGACGGGTTCGGTGGGGGCCGCGCGTGAGTACGGCGACCCAGCGTTGCGTCCGGCAGGGTGGTCGTCGGGGCAGCCAAGATGCCGGACGCAAGGGAGGAGGCGAGGGGAAAACGCGGGTGCGCGAACGGCATCCGATGGCGTGCAATGGGTCCATGACGCCTGACGACCTCCTCACCCGATTCCACACCCAGATCCGCCTCGCGGACAAGGACGCGGCACCGGGTTTCGTGGTCGAGCACGACGGGCCGGTCCACCGCGCCTACCCCTTGGATGCCGGTGCGCCGGGGGCGATGGTCGAGTGCCCGCAGGGTCTGGGCGAGGACCCGGGGCACTGGATCGCCCGGCAGGTGGAGTTCTTCACGAGCAGGGGCCAGGAGGTCGAGTGGAAGACCTACGGCTACGACGAGCCCGCCGACCTCGGGGAGCGGCTCGTGGCTGCCGGGTTCGTCGCGCAGGACCCGGAGGTCGTGCTGCTCGGCCGGTGCGCCGATCTCGTGCACGACGTCACGTTGCCGGACGGGGTGCGGTTGTCGACGCCGAGCAGCGAGCGCGACTGGGACCGGGTCGGACGACTCGTCAAGGCGGTGTGGGGGCGTGAGGGGGTTGACATCGCGCAGGCGTTGCGCTCGGAGCAGCAGGCTCGGCCCGACCTCATGGCGACGAGTGTCGTCGAGGACCTCGAGACCGGCGAGGCGGTGTCGTACGCCATCCTGCGGATGACCGAGGGCACGCAGTTCTGTGGCCTGTGGGGTGGCTCGACCCTGCCGTCGTGGCGACGTCGCGGGCTGTACCGCGCCCTGGTCAGCCATCGCGCGTCGATGGCCCTCGAGCGTGGCTACCCCCTGGCCCGGGTCGACACCTCACCCGACTCGCGCCCGATCCTGCTCAGGCTCGGTCTGCACCCGGTCGCCGACACCCGCCCCTACGTGCTCGTGGCCTCGTAGGGGGCCCGGCCGGTGTGCCGGACGCCGCCCTACCGTCGGGTACGGACGTCCCTGTGTGGGGCGACGGCATCCGTGGAAGGATCGGTCTCGTACCGGCCCCGTCACAACCCCCTGAGGAGATCGCCGTGCCCATCGCAACGCCCGAGATCTACGCCGACATGC
>JAGNQK010000109.1 GCA_017989115.1 Dermatophilaceae bacterium
TGAGCGTCCGGCACGGTGGTTGCTCGGGGCACCAACCTGCCGGACGTCGTCGGGATTGAGGCAGGATGCCGGGTATGCCGTTCGACGTCGCCTCGGTCCGTGCCCACTTCCCCTCGCTCGCCGAGGGTGCCGCCCACTTCGACGGGCCAGGTGGGAGCCAGGTGCCCGACGTCGTCGGCCGCGCGATCGCGGACACCGTGACCGCCGCGATCTCCAACCGCGGCACCTTCACCCCCTCGGAGCGGCGGGCGGATGCCGTCGTCGCCGACTTCCGCTCGGCCTATGCCGACTTCCTCGGTGCCGACCCGCGCGGCATCGTCCACGGCCGCAGCGCGACCGCCCTCACCTACGACTTCTCGCGCACCCTGGCCAAGAACTGGGGCCCGGGTGACGAGATCGTCGTGACCCGCCTCGACCACGACTCGAACGTGCGCCCGTGGGTGCAGGCCGCGCAGTCCGCCGGCGCCACGATGCGCTGGGTCGACTTCGACCCGGCCACCGGCGAGCTGACCGCGGATGCCGTGGCCGCCGTCGTCACCGAGCGCACGCGCCTCGTCGCGACCACCGCGGCCTCGAACCTCATCGGCACCAAGCCCCCCGTGTGCCACATCTCCCGGCTGGCGCACGAGGTCGGCGCGCTGCACTGGGTGGACGGGGTGCATGCCACCGCGCACGCCTCGGTCGACATCGTCGCGCTCGACGCCGACGTCTGGACGTGCTCGCCGTACAAGTTCATGGGGCCGCACTGCGGGGTACTGGCCGCCTCCCCCGACCTGCTCGAGACGCTGCACCCCGACAAGCTGCTGCCCTCGACGAACGACGTCCCCGAGCGGTTCGAGTTCGGCACCCTGCCGTACGAGGCCCTCGCCGGGGCCACCGCGGCCGTCGACTTCATCGCAGGGCTCGCCGAGTCCTCGGAGGGTGACGACACGGCATCCGGCACGCGTCGCGAGCGCATCGAAGCCTCGATGAAGGCGGTGCACGCGCACGAGCGCGCGCTGCTCGACGTGCTCGAGCCCGCACTGCGCGGCCTGCCCGGAGTCACCGTGCACAGCAACGCGGCCAAGCGCACGCCGACCCTGCTCTTCACCGTGGAGGGGCGCGACCCGCAGGAGATCCGTGGGCTGCTCGCGGAGCGCGGGGTGAACGCCCCGGCCGGGCACTTCTACGCCATCGAGTGCTCGCGCCACCTCGGCCTGGGCGACGTCGGCGGGGTGCGCGTGGGGCTCGCGCCCTACACCAGCGAGAACGACATCGACCGGCTCGTCACCGGGCTGCGCGAGATCCTCTGAGCCGCGGGGCAACTGTCGATGGTCGCTCTGCTCGAACCGCTCGAGGCGCCGGTCCACCCGGTCGAGGCGCTGCGCCGCGTCGCGTTCCTGCTCGAGCGCACGCGGGCGGGCACCTACCGGGTCGAGGCCTTCCGCAACGCCGTGAAGACGCTCAAGACCGTGGATGCCGGTGAGCTCGCCGAGCGCGCCGCCGCGGGTACGTTGCAGGAGATCCCCGGCATCGGGAAGTCGACGAGCGGCGTGATCGCGCAGGCCCTCGCCGGTGAGCTGCCCGCCTACCTGGCCACGCTGGAGGCAAAGGCCGGCGGGCCGCTGGTCGAGGGCGGTGAGGCGCTGTACGCCGCGCTGAAGGGCGACTGCCACCTGCACTCGGACTGGAGCGACGGCGGCTCCTCCATCGACGAGATGGTGCTGACGGGCATCGAGCTCGGCCACGAGTGGCTCGTGCTCACCGACCACAGCCCCCAGTTGCGGGTCGCGAACGGGCTCAGCGCCGAGCGGCTCACCCAGCAGATCGGCATCGTCGAGGCCATCGACCGCTCGCTCGGTGGGGCGTTCCGGCTGCTCAAGGGCATCGAGGTCGACATCCTCGACGACGGGGGCCTGGACCAGAGCGACGCGATGCTCGCGAGGCTCGACCTCGTCACGGCATCCGTGCACAGCAAGCTGCGGATGAACGCAGAACCCATGACGGCACGCATGGTGGCAGCCGTGTCGAACCCGCGGGTGAACGTGCTCGGCCACTGCACGGGGCGGCTCGTCGAGGGCTCGCGCGGCACCCGCCCACAGTCCGACTTCGACGCGCGTGCGGTGTTCGAGGCCTGCGCCGAGCACGGCACCGCGGTCGAGATCAACAGCCGGCCCGAACGCTGCGACCCACCCGATGACCTGCTCCTGCTCGCCCTGGAGCTCGGCTGCCTGTTCGCGATCGACTCCGACGCCCACGCGCCCGGCCAGATCGACATGAAGGCCTACGGCTGCGAGCGTGCCGAGCGGCTCGGGGTGCCGGCCGAGCGCATCGTCACGACGTGGGATGCCGACCGCCTCCTTACCTGGGCGAACCCGTGAGCGGCCCCGTGCACGGCCCTGTGCGCACGGCGATGGGCGGGCTCGTGCGGGTCGACCCGGCATCCGGCGAGGCCCCGTTCTGGCAGGTGCGCCGGCAGGTGTCCGAGGCGATCGTCGACGGCCGCCTGCCCGTCGGCACGAAGCTGCCGCCGATCCGGGCGCTCGCCGACGACCTCGGGCTCGCCGCGAACACCGTGGCTCGTGCCTACAAGGAACTCGAGGCGGCCGGGCTCGTCCTCACCCGCGGGCGCCTGGGCACCGTCGTCACCTCGGATGCCGTCGACGGCCTCGGCGCGGACGCTGCGGTGCGTCTCGCGGCCGGTGACTACGCCCGCGCGGCTCGTGCGGCTGGCATCCCGGACGAGGATGCCGTGGCGCTGGTTCGGGAGGCGCTCACCCGCCTCCCGTGAGACCGGGGCAGGGGTTCCCGGACTCGTTTTGGTGCGGGCGGGATTCGTCCCCTATGCTTCCAAAGTCCTCAACGGATCCGAACGCTGCGGTCTGCGTGACGTTGTGGATCTGACTGAGGTCGGGTCCCCATCGTCTAGCGGCCCAGGACCCCGCCCTTTCACGGCGGTAGCACGGGTTCGAATCCCGTTGGGGATACGCAATGTCACAAGGCCTTACACAAGGCCCCGTAGCGCAGTTGGTTAGCGCGCCGCCCTGTCACGGCGGAGGTCGCGGGTTCGAGTCCCGTCGGGGTCGCTTCGAGGAGAAGCGGTCGGAGAGATCCTGCCGCATCACTCGTCCGGCCAGGTAGCTCAGTTGGTACGAGCGTCCGACTGAAAATCGGAAGGTCGGCGGTTCGACCCCGCCCCTGGCCACACAAAACCGCAGGTCAGAGACCTGCGACGGCGCGGATCCGTGATCCGTCTGCTAACGCCTGCTAACACGAGGCTCGCTCGTCACAACACTCGAGCGCATTACCCGCCTGATGAGGGCGCCACGATCAGGCACCAGCCGTCCTGTATCGCACACCGCATCCGCTGACCGCGTGAGTCAGGTGGGCGGCCAACATCCCGATCGACCCGGCCACCGCGGGGGGGCACATCACGGGACAGAGTGATTAGAGTCGGCGTCCCAGCAACAAGGAGCAGGCCGTGGCCGAGAAGGTTCTCACGATCATCGTCTCGGACCTTTCTGGCGACGAGACGAACGACGGCGAGACCGTGGAGTTCACCTACCGCGGGGTGTCGTACGCGATCGATCTCACCAAGGAGGAGTCCGCCGCGTTCGACGAGGCGATCTGGGCGAGGGGATGGCCCACGCGGATCTCGGCGGTGCTCCCGGGCGGCTGACGCGCGGCGCAGGTTGGGGAGCAAGGCCGGGTTCGCTCGCTGCGCGCAGCGCGCGCAGTTGCCGCGAGCGGCCCGCGCGGGGTTGACTGTCGCTGTGAGTACCGGCGACTCGACGACGTGGCACGCCCGGAGGCGCGCGGCTGCGCGCCCCGCACCGGCATCCGGGGTGCGCTCGGTCGTCGCCGAGTCGTGGCTGCGCTCCTCGGCCGCCGGCGTGGACCCTGACACCCACCTTGCGCCGGTCCGGCTCGACGGCGGCGACCTCGCCGACTACCGCGCCACCCATGCCCTTTCCCACGTGTTCCCGCTCCTCTATGACGTGCTGGGCCGCGCCGCGGTCGACTGCGACATCGTCATGGCCGTCGGCGACGCCGAAGGCCAACTGCTGTGGGTGTGCGGCCCGCCGGGGGTGCTGCGTCGTGCCGAGACCATCAACTTCGTCGAGGGTTCGGTGTGGACTGAGCATGACGCCGGCACCAATGCCCCCGGGATGGCACTGCGCCTCGGCCAGCCCGTGCACGTCCATGCCGCCGAGCACTTCAACCGGCTCGTCCACCCCTGGAGCTGTGCTGCGGCACCGATCCACGACCCGACGACGAGCCGGGTGCTCGGTGTCGTCGATATCACCGGCGGCCCCGACGTCGCGTCGCCGCAGAGTCTGGCGATGATCCGCGCCGCCGCCCGGATGGCCGAGTCGGAGCTGGCGCGACTCGCGCTCACCGGGACGACCCTCACCGCGCCCGGCGAGACCCCGCAACCGGGCAGTGCGACGGGCCTGCTGCGGGTGCGCGGCCTCGGGCTCCCGGAGGCCGTGGTGGAGGTCGGGGGCCGCACCCACCGGCTGAGCCGGCGACACAGCGAGATCGTCGCCGCACTCCTCAGCCACCCGGCCGGACTCACCGCAGAGCAGCTCGAGATCGAGGTGTACGCCGGTCGCGTCCACTCCTCGACCCTGCGGGCGGAGTTGGTGCGCCTGCGCGCCCTGCTCGGACCCGAGGTCCTCGCATCCCGGCCGTACCGACTCCTCGCCGAGACCGAGAGCGACTGGGGCACCGTCGAGGCGCACCTCGCGGCGGGACAGGTGCGCTCCGCGCTGCAGACCTACAAGGGACCGCTGCTGCCGGGTTCCGAGGCACCTGGTGTCGTTGAGCTGCGTGACGCGGTGGAGAGCCACGTCCGCGCTGCAGTGCTCGCCTCGGACGAGCCGGACCTCATGGTCGGCTGGACCCGGTCCCGCTGGGGCGCAGGCGATCTGGAGATGTGGGGCCGACAGGTCCAGACCCTGCCGGCCACCTCGCCGCTGCGCCGGGTGGCCGAGGCCGAGACCGATCGGCTGGAACGCGAGCTGCACGCCTGAGCGGGGCTCCCGGCGTCTGTGCAACATGGTTGCAACGTCTTCGTGCCTAGCCTCCGGTCAACCCGTCGCCGGACGGGCCCGAGACACAGGAGATCGACAATGACGTTGTTCCCACCCCCCGGTTCCGACGGCAGCACCGTCACCGTGAAGAGCCGCTACGACAACTGGATCGGCGGCCAATGGGTCGCCCCCGTGCAGGGCCGGTACTTCGAGAACGTGACCCCGGTGACCGGCCAGCCGTTCTGCGAGATCGCCCGCTCGGGCCCCGAGGACATCGAGCTCGCCCTGGATGCCGCGCACGGCGCCGCGGCCGCGTGGGGACGAACCTCGGTCACCGAGCGCTCGGGCGTGCTGCTGCGTATCGCCGACCGGATGGAGGCCAACCTCACCGACCTCGCCGTCGCCGAGACGTGGGACAACGGCAAACCGGTGCGCGAGACCATCGCCGCCGACCTCGCCCTCGCGGTTGACCACTTCCGCTACTTCGCGGGCGCGATCCGCGCCCAGGAAGGGTCAATCGGCGAGATCGACGCCGACACCGTGGCCTATCACCTGCACGAGCCGCTCGGCGTCGTCGGCCAGATCATCCCCTGGAACTTCCCCATCCTCATGGCGGTCTGGAAACTCGCCCCGGCCCTCGCCGCGGGCAACTGTGTCGTGCTCAAGCCGGCCGAGCAGACCCCGTGGTCCATCCTCAAGCTCATCGAGCTGGTCGGGGACCTGCTGCCTGACGGCGTGCTGAACATCGTCAACGGCTTCGGTGTCGAGGCTGGCAAGCCGCTCGCGTCCAGCCCGCGCATCGCCAAGATCGCCTTCACCGGGGAAACGACGACCGGCCGGCTGATCATGCAGTACGCCAGCCAGAACCTCATCCCGGTCACCCTCGAGCTAGGCGGCAAGAGCCCGAACATCTTCTTCGAGGACGTTGCCGACAGCCGGGACTCGTTCTACGACAAGGCGCTCGAGGGCTTCACGATGTTCGCCCTCAACCAGGGCGAGGTGTGCACCTGCCCGTCGCGCGCCCTCATCCAGTCCTCGATCTACGACCAGTTCCTCCCCGACGCCATCGACCGGGTCGGCCAGATCGTGCAGGGCAACCCCCTCGACACCGACACCATGATCGGCGCCCAGGCGAGCAACGACCAGCTCGAGAAGATCCTGTCCTACATCGACATCGGCAAGCAGGAGGGAGCCAGGATCCTCATCGGCGGCGCCCGGGCAGAGCTGGGCGGCGACCTCTCTGGAGGCTTCTACATGCAGCCCACCGTCTTCGAGGGCGACAACTCGATGCGGATCTTCCAGGAGGAGATCTTCGGCCCGGTGCTGGCGGTCACCCGCTTCTCGGACGAGGTCGACGCCCTGAAGCTCGCGAACGACACCCTCTACGGGCTCGGTGCGGGCGTGTGGTCGCGCGATGGCAGCCGGGCCTATCGCGCCGGGCGCGAGATCAAGGCCGGGCGGGTCTGGACCAACTGCTACCACCAGTACCCCGCCCACGCAGCCTTCGGCGGCTACAAGCAGTCCGGGATCGGGCGCGAGAACCACAAGATGATGCTCGACCACTACCAGCAGACGAAGAACCTTCTCGTCAGCTACTCGCCGGATCCCCTCGGCTTCTTCTGAGCCGGTGGGTGAACCAACTCCCACCCGGGTCGACGTGACCGGTGAGGCGGCGTCTCTCGTGCGCCGCCTCACCGGGGTCCACGGCCCGGTGATGTTCCACCAGTCCGGCGGGTGTTGCGATGGCTCAGCGCCGATGTGCTTCCCCGACGGCGACTTCATCGTCTCCGATGCCGACGTCCACCTCGGAGACCTCCACGTCGGCCTCGATCGCGACGTCCCGGTCTTCATGTCCGTCGCGCAGTTCGCGTACTGGCGCTACACGCACCTGACGATCGACGTCGTGCCGGGTCGGGGCGCCGGCTTCTCGCTCGAGGCCCCGGAGGGCGTGCGCTTCATCGTCCGCTCACGAATGCTGACCGAGCCCGAGCTGGCCGTGCTCGAACCCTGACCCGGCGCGAGGACGCACAGTCACATGTGCTGACCGGAGAGGTTGGTTGAGGGAGAACGCCCCCTCGTTGTGACGGGCCGACATGGGAGGGCCTCCTGCGATGGAGTGGAACCGGCTCAGGGTTTCACTTCGCCAAACAGGAGGCCCCCGTGTCCCACGCTAACGCTGCCCTCACACCGAAGGCCTGGCATGGGGTCGCCCAGCTCATCGTCGATCAGGTGGCGCCGAGGTCGCGGCCCGGTTTCACTGTTCGCGCCCGACGGTGAAGCAGTGGGCGGAACAGTACCCCGCCGGGGAGTCCATGACGGACACCGGCGGCGTGTGTCGCGTCGGGAGAAGTTCTTGGAGGCGATGGACGCCACGATCCCGTGGGCGTCGTGGGTAGCGGTGATCGAGCCGTTCTACTACGCGGATCGTGCGGGTAAGCGGGGCCGTAAGGCCAAGCCGGTGGAGACGATGCTGCGGATGTACCTGC
>JAGNQK010000110.1 GCA_017989115.1 Dermatophilaceae bacterium
ACATCCACCCGATGCAGGGAGAAGCACCGGCGCAGCAGGTTGGCCGAGGTCGGCCCGCCGACCGCGAGGGCGACGAACTGCCCGGGAGAGGCGAGCTCCGCCACCCCGGGGGGCGAGATCACCAGGTGGCGGTAGGCACCGACGGGGTCGTTGGCGACGACGCTGCCGACGACCTGGGTGACCCCACCCGCCGCCGGGGCGACGCTGGCCGCGCTCACGCCGGTGCCTGCACGCCGTAGAGGTCGAGGTCGGCGGCGTGCTGCTGCAACGGGGTGACGTCGAGGTCGCCGGTGATCACGGCCTCGATCGCCTGCACCGCAGCTGCCTGCTGCTGCACCGTCGTGATGATCGGTTTGTCCATGGCGGTCGTGGCCGCCCGGATGGCGTAGCCGTCGGCCCGGGCGGACGCGCTCGGCCCGCTGGGGCTGTTGACCACCATGTCGACCTCACCGGCGTTGATCCAGTCGACGATCGAGCGCCCCTCGGGGCCGCGCTCGGCGTGCTTGAGCACGACCTCGGCCTCGATGCCGTTGCGGCGCAGCACGTCAGCGGTGCCCGACGTCGACACGATCCGGAAGCCGAGGTCCAGCAGGCGCTTGACCGGGAAGATGATGGCCCGCTTGTCGCGGTTGGCCACCGATACGAACACCGTTCCCGTCGTGGGCAGCCCGCTGATCGCACCGAGCTGGGCCTTGGCGAAGGCCCGGCCGAAGTCGGTGTCGATGCCCATGACCTCACCGGTGGAGCGCATCTCGGGGCCCAGCAGGCTGTCGACGACGAGCCCGTCGGCGGTGCGGAAGCGCTTGAAGGGCAGCACGGCCTCCTTGACCGACATCGGCGCGTGGGCGGGCATCCGGCCACCGTCGGTGTGCGCCGGCAGCAGCCCCTCGTCACGCAGCTCGGCGATGGTCGCGCCGAGCATGATCCGGGCGGCCGCCTTCGCGATCGGCACCCCGGTCGCCTTGGCGACGAACGGCACGGTCCGCGACGCGCGCGGGTTGGCCTCGAGCACGTAGAGGATGTCCTGCGCGAGCGCGAACTGCACGTTCATCAGACCCCGCACCCCGATGCCCTCGGCGAGCTTGCGGGTCGAGACCCGCACCCGCTCGAGCTCGCTGTCGCCGAGGGTGACCGGCGGCAGCGTGCACGAGGAGTCGCCGGAGTGGATGCCGGCCTCCTCGATGTGCTCCATGATCCCGCCGACATAGATGTCGACCCCGTCGTAGAGCACGTCGACGTCGATCTCGATCGCGTCGTCGAGGAAGCGGTCGACGAGCACGGGGTGCTCCGGGCTGGCGATGGTGGCCCGCTCGACGTAGCCGGAGAGCGTCTCGTCGTCGAAGACGATCTCCATGCCGCGACCGCCGAGCACGTACGACGGACGCACGAGCACCGGGTAGCCGATCTCCCGGGCGATGTCGACGGCCTCGTGGGCGCTGTAGGCCGTGCCGTGCTTGGGCGCGGGCAGGTTCGCCTCGTGCAGCACGCGGCCGAACGCGCCACGGTCCTCGGCGAGGTCGATGGCCTCGGGTGACGTGCCGACGATCGGCACCCCCTCGGCCTTGAGCGCCTTGGCCAGGCCGAGCGGGGTCTGGCCACCGAGCTGGACGATGACCCCGGCGATCGGGCCGGCGTGCCGCTCGGCGTGGACGACCTCGAGGACGTCCTCGAGGGTGAGCGGCTCGAAGTACAGACGGCTGCTCGTGTCGTAGTCGGTGGACACCGTCTCGGGGTTGCAGTTGACCATGACGGTGTCGTAGCCGGCGTCGCGCAGGGCGAAGCTGGCGTGCACGCAGGAGTAGTCGAACTCCACGCCCTGCCCGATCCGGTTGGGACCTGACCCGAGGATCAGCACGGCGGGCCGCTCACGGGGGGCGACCTCGTTCTCCTCGTCGTAGGTGCTGTAGTGGTAGGGCGTCTGGGCCGCGAACTCGGCGGCGCAGGTGTCGACCGTCTTGAAGACGGGGCGCACCCCCAGGGCGTGGCGCACTCCGCGCACCACCGCCTCGGGCATGGCGCGCAGCCCGGCGATCTGGGCGTCGCTGAACCCGTGGGTCTTGGCCAGCCGCAGCAGGTCGGGGGTCAGTTCCGGGGCTGCCGCCACGGCATCCGCGATCTGCTCGATGAGGGCCATCTGGTCCAGGAACCACGGGTCGATGCCCGTGGCCTCGTGGACCTCCTCGACCGAGAGCCCACCGCGCAGTGCCTGCTGGACGAAGATGATGCGGCCGTCGGTCGGGCGGGTGGCCACGGCGAGGATCTCTCGGGCCTGCTCGGTCGTGGGGCGTTCGCCGTCCCAGTGGAAGCTGCTCCCCTTCTTCTCCAGGGACCGCAGCGCCTTCTGCAGCGCCTCGGTGAAGTTGCGTCCGATGGCCATCGCCTCACCGACCGACTTCATCGTCGTCGTCAGCGTGTCGTCGGCCGCGGGGAACTTCTCGAACGCGAACCGCGGCACCTTGACGACGACGTAGTCGAGCGTCGGTTCGAAGGATGCCGGGGTCTCGCGCGTGATGTCGTTGCGCACCTCGTCGAGGGTGTAGCCGATGGCCATCTTCGCCGCGATCTTCGCGATCGGGAAGCCGGTGGCCTTGGACGCCAGCGCCGAGCTCCGGGACACGCGGGGGTTCATCTCGATGACGATGAGGCGCCCGTCGGCCGGGTTGATCGCGAACTGGATGTTGCAGCCGCCGGTGTCGACCCCGACCTCGCGGATGATCGCGATGCCGACGTCGCGCAGGCGCTGGTACTCGCGGTCGGTGAGGGTCAGCGCGGGGGCCACGGTGATCGAGTCGCCGGTGTGCACGCCCATCGGGTCGAAGTTCTCGATGGAGCAGACGACGACGACGTTGTCGGCGTGGTCGCGCATCACCTCGAGCTCGTACTCCTTCCAGCCCAGGATCGACTCCTCGAGGAGCACCTCGGTGACCGGGCTGTACTGCAGGCCCGCACCGGCGATGCGCACGAGCTCGTCCTCGTCGTGGGCGAACCCGCTGCCCAGGCCCCCCATGGTGAACGAGGGGCGGACGACGACCGGGTAGCCGAGGTCGTCGGCCGCGGCGAGCACCTCACCCATGGTGTGGCAGATGACCGAGCGGGCCGACTCGGCGCCGCAGCGCTCCACCACGCCCTTGAACTTCTCCCGGTTCTCCCCGAGCTCGATCGCCTCGACGTTGGCCCCGATGAGGGGCGCGTCGTACTTCTCGAGGACACCGCGCTCGTGCAGCTCGATCGCGCAGTTCAGCGCGGTCTGCCCACCCAGGGTGGCGAGCACGGCATCCGGTCGCTCCTTGGCGATGATCTTCTCGACGATCTCCGGGGTGATCGGCTCGACGTAGGTCGCGTCGGCGAACTCGGGGTCGGTCATGATCGTCGCGGGGTTGGAGTTGACGAGGATGACGCGGATGCCCTCCTCCCGCAGGACGCGGCACGCCTGGGTGCCGGAGTAGTCGAACTCGCAGGCCTGACCGATGACGATCGGTCCGGAGCCGATGACGAGCACGCTCGTGATGTCGTCGCGCTTGGGCACCTCAGGCCACCTCTCCCTGCGTGGTGTCGGGTGTTCGGGACGCCTGCATCAGGTCGACGAACCGGTCGAACAGGTAGGCGGCGTCGTGGGGGCCGGCCGCGGCCTCCGGGTGGTACTGCACCGAGAAGGCGGTGAGCTGCTCGCCCTGACGCACCTCGAGACCTTCGACGACGTCGTCGTTGAGGCAGACGTGGCTGACCGCAACGCTGCCGAACTCGGTCTCGGTGACCGTGTCGAGCGGCGCGTCGACGGCAAACCCGTGGTTGTGCGCGGTCACCTCGACCTTGCCGGTCGTGCGGTCCATGACCGGCTGGTTGATGCCGCGGTGGCCGTACTTCAGCTTGTAGGTGCCGAACCCGAGCGCCTTGCCGAGGATCTGGTTGCCGAAGCAGATGCCGAAGTAGGGGATGCCGTCGCGCAGCACGGCGCGCAGCAGGTCGGCCTGGCGCTCGGCGGTGCTCGGGTCGCCGGGGCCGTTGGAGAAGAACACCCCGTCAGGGGCGATCGCCCGGATCTCCTCGATGGTCGTGGTGGCGGGCAGCACGTGCACCTCGATGCCGCGCTGCGCCATCATCGTCGGCGTCATCGCCTTGATGCCGAGGTCGACCGCGGCCACGGTGAAGCGCCTCTCCCCCACCGCCGGCACGACGTAGGCCACCTGGGTCGCCACCTGCTCGGCGAGCGCCGCGCCGGTCATCGACGGTGCGTCGATGACCTGGGTGAGGAGCCGCTCGCGAGGTGCGCTCGCGGCATCCCCGGAGAAGATGCCGGCGCGCATGGCGCCGCGCTCGCGCAGGTGCCGGGTCAGCGCCCGGGTGTCGAGGTCGCAGATGCCGACGACACCCTGCGCGTCGAGCTCGTCCTCGAGGGAGCGCTGGGAGCGCCAGTTCGAGGGCCGCAGGGCAGGGTCGCGCACGACGAAGCCGGAGACCCAGATGCGACCGGACTCGTCGTCCTCGTCGTTCCAGCCGGTGTTGCCGACGTGGGGGGCCGTCATGACGACGACCTGGCGGTGGTAGCTGGGGTCGGTGAGGGTCTCCTGGTAACCGGTCATGCCGGTGTTGAAGACGGCCTCACCGACCGTGCTGCCGCGATGGCCGTAGGCCCGGCCGGTGAACGTGCGGCCGTCCTCGAGCACGAGGACGGCGGGCTCGCGGGTGGTCAGCATGAGGTGGGCGCTCCTTCGTGCGCGGTGACGCGACCGCGCAAGATCGTCGTGCGGACGGCGCCGGTGAGGCTGGCGCCGTGCCACGGGGTGTTGCGGGACAGGGACTGCGAGGAGTCCCGGTCGACGGTGACCGAGGCTGTGGGGTCGACGAGCACGAGGTTGGCGGGCTCGCCGGGAGTGATCGGGCGGCCGTGGTCGGCCAGCCCGGCGATGGCGGCCGGGGCGACCGACATCAGCCGGGCGAGGTCGCTCCACGGCAGGCGGCCGTCGGCGACGAGCAGGTCGTGGACGACCGCGAAGGCGGTCTCGAGCCCGAGCATGCCGAACGCGGCGTCGACGAACGCGTGTTCCTTGTCGTGCCGCGCGTGCGGGGCGTGATCGGTGGCGATCGCGTCGATGGTGCCGTCGAGCAGGCCCTCGACCAGGGCCGCCCGGTCGGTGTCGGGGCGCAACGGCGGGTTGACCTTGTAGACCGGGTCGTAGCCGGCCAGCAGGTCGGTGCCCAGCGCCAGGTGGTGCGGGGTCACCTCGGCGGTCATCGCGATGCCCCGGGCCTTGGCCCAGCGGACGACGTCGAGGCCCTCTGCCGTGCTGACGTGGGCGACGTGCACCCGCGACCCGGTGTGCTCGGCGAGCATCGCGTCGCGGGCGATGATGCTCGCCTCGGCCACCGCCGGCCAGCCGGGCAGGCCGAGCCGTCCGGAGGTCTCGCCCTCGTGGCAGCAGGCCTGCGGCCCGGCCAGGCTCGGGTCCTGGCTGTGCTGGGAGATGACACCCCCGAACGCGCGCACGTACTCCAGGGCCCGGCGCATGACCCGGCCGTCGGCGACGCAGCGGCCGTCGTCGGAGAACACCCGAACTCGGGCCCGGGAGCGGTGCATGAGGCCGAGCTCGGCGAGTTCGGCCCCGTCAAGACCCTTGGTGACGGCCCCGACCGGCACGACGTCGACGAGCCCCGCGGCGGCGCCGAGGTCGAGGATCCGCTCGGCGGCCTCGGCGGTGTCGGTGACCGGGTTGGTGTTGGCCATGGCGAGCACGGCGGTGAACCCGCCGACGGCCGCGGCGCGCGAACCGGAAGCGATCGTCTCGGCGTCCTCGCGGCCGGGTTCGCGCAGGTGGGTGTGCAGGTCGACGAAGCCGGGCAGCAGGACCAGCCCGTCGGCGTCGAGCCGCTCTGCCCCGGAGCGCGCGTCGGCTGCGGCATCCGCACCGACCGCGGCGACGAGGCCGTCGCGGACGAGCACGTCGGCGCTTCCTCCGCCGAGGACGTCGGCACCGATGACCAGCAGGTCACTCATGCCGCCACCCCCTCTCCGGCGAGCAGGTGGTAGAGGACGGACATCCGCACCGCCACCCCTGCGGAGACCTGGTCGAGCACGAGGCTGCGGGCGGCGTCGGCGGCGTCGGCGCTGATCTCCAGGCCGCGGTTCATCGGGCCGGGGTGGCAGATGACGGCGTCGGAGTTGGCGTCGGCCAGGGCTCGCAGGCGGTCGCGGGTCAGCCCGAAGCCGACCGTGTACTCGCGTGGCGTGGGGAAGAAGCCACCGCTCATCCGCTCGCGCTGCACGCGCAGCATCATGACGGCGTCCGGCCCGCTCGCGAGCACGGCGTCGAGGTCGTCGGAGAGGGTGAGGCCGTCGGCGGCAGCCCACGGGCGGATGCCGCTCGGCATCAGCGTCGGAGGGGCGACGAGGGTGACCCGGGCGCCCAGGGTCCGCAGCATGATCGCGTTGGAGCGGAACACGCGGCTGTGGGTGAGGTCGCCGACGATCGCGACGTGGGCACCGTCGAGGTCTCCGAGCCGCTGTTCGATGGTGTAGGCGTCGAGCAGGGCCTGGGTCGGGTGCTCGTGGGTGCCGTCGCCGGCGTTGATGACGCTGGCGTCGACCCACTGCGCCACCTGGTGGGCGGCTCCGCTGGCCATGTGGCGCATGACGATGGCGTCGACGGCCATGGCGTCGATGGTGCGCACGGTGTCGCGCAGGCTCTCACCCTTGCTGGCGCTGCTGCCCTTGCCGGTGATGTTGATGGTGTCGGCGCTCATCCACTTGCCCGCGATCTCGAAGCTGCTGCGGGTGCGGGTGGAGTCCTCGAAGAAGAGGTTGATGATCGTGCGCCCACGCAGCGTGGGCAGCTTCTTGACGTCGCGGCGCTGCACCTCGTGCATCTCGGATGCCGTCGCGAGCAGCATCCGCACGTCGTCGCGGGTCAGGTCGGCGCTGGAGAGCAGGTGGCGGTTCATCGGGCGTCACCCCCGGCGATCCGCACGACGTCCTCGAGGCCGTCGTGCCCGGCCAGGCGCACCTGGACCTTCTCGGCGTGGCTGGTCGGCAGGTTCTTGCCGACGTGGTCGGCCCGGATCGGCAGCTCGCGGTGGCCGCGGTCGACGAGCACGGCCAGCCGCACCGCGCGAGGACGGCCCAGGTCGGAGAGCGCGTCGAGGGCTGCGCGGATGGTGCGCCCGGAGTAGAGCACGTCGTCGACGAGGACGACGACCTTGTCGTCGATGCCGCCGCTCGGGATCTGCGTGTGCATCGGGGCCCGAGTGGGCTGGTGGCGCAGGTCGTCGCGGTGCATGGTGATGTCCAGGCTGCCCACGGGAACCTCAGCGCCCTCGACCTCGCGGATGAGGTCGACGAGCCGGTTGGCCAGCTCGACGCCTCGACTGGGGATGCCGAGGACGACGAGATC
>JAGNQK010000111.1 GCA_017989115.1 Dermatophilaceae bacterium
CGCTCCATGGCTGCGGCATGTCGGGCCCGGGCACGCTCCCTGATGCGCACCTGGTCACGCTGGAGGATGCGCACCGCCACGACGTCGGGCGAGGTCTCGTCCGCGCCGGCACTGATCAGGGCGTACGCCCGGTCCTCCAGCAACGCGTACGTGCCCTGAGCCTCGGAGTCGTCACGGATCGCCCCCTCGACGACCCGTTGCGCCTCCTCCATGGCATCGGCGATCTCGCGCAACGGCACCGCAGCGCCGCCGAGCCGCCGCGCCACGGCATCCAACAGCGGCGGCGCCTCAGCAAGCCTGGCCCCGAACGCCTCACCCGCTGAACTCACCCACGTCGCGCCACCCTTCAGCGCCACGAGCACGGTGGTGACGTCACCGACACGACGCGACGACGCGGTCAGCCGGTCGGCGAGGTCGCGCACGCCGCTCGGGCAGCCCGACAACGGTTCCAGGATCACGACTGGGCACCGCCGAACAGTCGCGTGACCCCGGCCTCGGTGTCGACGTACACGGTGCCGGCGGACACCGCCGCCTCCCCGAGCGACCCGAGCGCCCTCCCGAGCGCGATCCGCTGCCGGCGCCACCCCCCGAGCAGCTCCTCGACGGCAGGGCCGCACTCCCCCGGCCCGAGCACCATGCGCTCGAGCGACGGGTCCTGCATCAGCAGGAAGTCGGCGCCCACCTCGGTGAGCGACACCCCCAGCTCGGCCACCTGTGCCCCGTCAACCCGGATGATCGTCATGGCCACCACGGTAGGCGGCCATGACGATCAGCCCGGAAAGTTATCCACAGGCAGGCGAGGGGCCCGCCTGCGCGCGGTCCCGCCTACTCGGCGGCCGTGGCGGAAGCCCCGCCAGCAGCGGCGGCGAACCCGGCATCCAGGTCGGCGAGGATGTCCGCGATCGA
Organism: Dermatophilaceae bacterium; assembly: GCA_017989115.1. Taxonomy (GTDB): domain Bacteria; phylum Actinomycetota; class Actinomycetes; order Actinomycetales; family Dermatophilaceae; genus Fodinibacter. The sequence goes on from JAGNQK010000111.1 coordinate 907, forward strand.
CTCCAGCCCGACCGCGAGGCGCACCAACCCGGGCGTGACGCCAGCGGCGAGGCGGTCCTCGTCGCCACCCTGGCTGTGGGTCGTGGATGCCGGGTGGATCGCGAGCGAGCGCACGTCACCGATGTTGGCGACGTGGCTGTGCAGCGTCAGCCCCTCGACGAAGCGCTGCCCCGCCTCGAGACCACCGGCGATCTCGAACGCGAGCACCGCACCGGCACCCTTGGGTGCGTACTTGTCGGCCAGCGCCTTGCTCGGGCTGCCGTCGAGCGAGGCCCAGCGCACCGACTCCACCTGAGGGTGGGCGGCCAGGTGGGCCGCCACCGCGCGAGCGTTCTCGATGTGCCGCTCGACGCGCAGGCTGAGCGTCTCGATGCCCTGCGAGATGAGGAAGGCGTTGAACGGCGAGATCGCCGACCCGAGGTCGCGCAGCAGCTGCACGCGCGCCTTGAGGATGTACGCGAGGTTCGCGCCGAGTGCACCGCCGACACCGAGGTCACGGGCGAACACCAGCCCGTGGTAGCTCTCCTCGGGCGTGTTGTAGTTGGGGAAGCGCTCCGGGTCCTGGCCGTAGTCGAAGGTGCCACCGTCGACGATGACACCGGCGATCGAGGTGCCGTGACCGCCGAGGTACTTCGTTGCCGAGTGGATGACGACGTCGGCGCCCCACTCCAGCGGGCGGATGAGGTAGGGCGTCGCGATGGTGTTGTCGACGACGAGCGGCACACCGGCCTCGTGGGCGACCCCGGCGACCCCGGCGATGTCGAGCACCTCGGCCTTGGGGTTGGCGATCGTCTCGGCGAAGAACGCCTTGGTGTTGGGACGCACGGCGTCGCGCCAGGCCTGCAGGTCGGCCTGGTCCTCGACGAAGGTCACGTCGATGCCGAGCTTCTTGAAGGTGTACTTCAGCAGGTTCACCGTGCCGCCGTAGAGCGCCGAGCTGGCGACGACGTGGTCACCGGCCTCGGCGATGTTGAGCAGGCCGAGCGTCGTCGCCGCCTGACCCGAGGAGACGAGGAGCGCCCCGACACCACCCTCGAGCGCGGCGATCCGCTGCTCCACGGCATCCTGCGTCGGGTTCATGATTCGGGTGTAGATGTTCCCGAACTCCTTGAGCGCGAACAGGTTTGCCGCGTGCGTGGTGTCGTTGAAGACGTAGGACGTCGTCTGGTAGATCGGCAGGGCCCGGGCACCGGTGGTGGGGTCGGGCGCCTGACCGGCGTGGATCTGCGTGGTCTCGAAACCCCACTGGGACGGGTCGGTCATGGCATTGCCTCTTTCAGCGAGCGCTTGCGAGTCGGCGGGCGCCGATCGCCAGGTCTTCACCCGGGGCACCCCACCGCGGGTGGAGGGTTGCCGGCCAGCGAGCCGGGGCTTGTCGCTGGCACTCATGACCTGCCGGGACTATACGACGGCATCCGGATGCCGGTCACGCGGCCCCCGCGTCCATCTCACCTCGCGAACGGGGCAGGATGGCTCCATGACCCTTCAGGCAGACGAGTACCAGGCCGCTCCCGGACGTTACGAGGCGGGGATGCCGTACCGCCGCGTCGGCCGCTCGGGGCTGGACCTCCCGGCGATCTCGCTCGGGCTGTGGCACAACTTCGGCGACGACGTGCCGCTGGAGCGCCAGCAGGCCACGCTGCGCCGAGCCTTCGACCGGGGCGTCACGCACGTCGACCTCGCGAACAACTACGGCCCGCCCTACGGCAGCGCCGAGCGCAACTTCGGGACGATCTTCGCCCGCGACTTCTCCCGCTACCGCGACGAGCTGATCATCAGCTCCAAGGCGGGCTACGACATGTGGCCCGGCCCCTACGGCCAGGGCGGCGGCTCGCGCAAGTACGTCATCGCGTCGTGCGAGCAGTCGCTCAAGCGCATGGGCCTGGACTACGTCGACATCTTCTACAGCCACCGTTTCGACGAGACGACTCCCCTCGAGGAGACCATGGGTGCGCTGGACTCGCTCGTGCGCTCTGGGAAGGCGCTCTACGTCGGCATCTCGTCGTACTCGGGTGAGCGCACCCGCGAGGCCGCGGCGATCCTGCGGGAGATGGGCACCCCGCTGCTCATCCACCAGCCGTCGTACTCGATGCTCAACCGCTGGATCGAGGAAGACCTGCTCGACGCGGCCGACGAGGTCGGCGCCGGGGTCATCGCGTTCTCGCCGCTCGCTCAGGGGATGCTGACGAACAAGTACCTGAGCGGCATCCCCGAGGGTTCGCGCGCGGCCCAGGGCAAGTCGCTCGACCCGGAGCTGCTCACCGAGGAGTCGCTGCGCCACGTGCGGGCGCTCAACGACATGGCGCAGTCGCGCGGGCAGTCGCTCGCCCAGATGGCGCTGGCCTGGGCGTTGCGCGACCCGCGGGTCACCTCGGTGCTCATCGGTGCGTCGTCGGTCGAGCAGCTCGACGACAGCCTGGATGCCGTCGGCAACCTGGACTTCACCGCCGACGAGCTCGCGCAGATCGACCAGCACGCGGTCGAGGCCGGCATCAACCTGTGGAAGACCTCGAGCGACAAGTGAGTTGAGCAGACCATGACCAACGACACCCAGACCACCAACACCGAGACCACCGACACCTACATCCCCAGCCCGTCGGACTGGGTCCGCGAGCAGGTCGAGACCATCGAGGCGACCGGGGACACCCGCTCGGTCGACATCATGGGCCTGCCCGTCGTCCTGCTGACGATGCGCGGCAAGAAGACCGGTGCGCTGCGCAAGGTTCCCCTCATGCGGGTGGAGCACGACGGGGTGTACGCCGCGGTGGCGAGCAAGGGCGGCGCTCCCGAGCACCCGCAGTGGTACGCGAACCTGCTGGCCAACCCGACCCTGACGCTCATGGACGGCACGGCCTCGTGGGATGCCGTCGCGCGCGAGATCACGGGCGAGGAGCGCGAGCTGTGGTGGGAACGCTGCGTCCAGGCGTTCCCGAACTACGCGGAGTACCAGACCAACACCGATCGGACCATCCCGGTGCTGCTGCTGGAGCCAGTGTCAGCGGGCTGAGCTCACGCAGGAACAGCGCGGTCGACCCGGCGGAACCACCAGAGGCCGAGCACGGGCAGCACGAGCGGGACGAACCCGTAGCCCTGACCGAAGTGTGACCACACGGTCTTGTCGGGGAAGGCGTCGGGCACGAGGAAGGACGCCGTCCCGACGACGAGCACGCCGACGAGCTCGACCGCGCAGGCGATGACTCCGACGCGCACCCACCGTCCGCCCCGGGCGAGGCACCAGGTGGCGAGCACGTAGACGGCCGCCGCGAGCGCCGAGAGCGTGTAGGCGAGCGGCGCCGCCCCGAAGTCGGTCGTGATCTGGAGGATCGAGCGGCCGGTGGCGGCCAGGGCGAGCACGCCGTAGACGGTCACGAGGATGACGCCGGGCCCACCCAGTGCCCGGCGGTACCCTCGGGGCTGGCCCGGGGCGTCGCCTCGAGGCTGGCCGGGGTCACGTTCAGGCATTGAGGTTCCAGATCTGCTGCAGCCGCACGGTCATGACCGCGACGGCGAACGCGCCAACGGCCAGGGACCCCATGGCCCAGACCGTCTTCTCCTTGATCGTCAGCAACACGGTGCTGATCGGGATGACGGGCAGCGACACCAGGTAGGCCACGAACGTCGCACGGTCCGTGGAGTCCTCGATCTCCCCGAGCCCGACGAGCCCGAGCACGAGCTGGACGATCAGGCCGATCTCCAGCAGGGCCGCGAGCAACAGCACCCGGTCGTCGATGAGCCGGTCCCGCACGGCGTAGAAGCCCGAGACGACGAGCAGCACGGCCGCCAGGCCCACGACGGCATACGTCAGCGGCGCGATCACGTGTGTCAGCCTACCCGCGGGTATGGTCCCCACATGACCAGTGCACAGCTCGGCGACGTGACCATCGAGTTCGAGATCGACGGCCCCGACGACGGCATCCCGATGCTCCTCGTCATGGGGCTGGGCGCCCAGCTCGTCGCGTGGCCGACCCCGATCATCGACGGCCTCGTCGAGAACGGCTTCCGGGTCATCCGGATGGACAACCGCGACATCGGCCTGTCCACGAAGACCCAGGGTCCGGCACCGACGCGAGCAGACCTGCTCAAGGCCTTCGCCCACCGTCGCTACGCCCAGTCCGACTACCTCCTGGCCGACATGGCCGGCGACGCGGTCGCGCTGCTCGACCACCTCGACATCGAGGCCGCCCACGTGGTCGGTGTGTCCATGGGCGGGATGATCGCCCAGCAGCTGACCATCGACCACCCGACGCGCGTGCTCAGCCTGTGCTCGATCATGTCGAACACCGGCTCGCGCCTGCACGGGACGGTGGCTCCCAAGCTGCTGCCGACCATGGCGATGACCATGACCACCCCGCGCTCGACCGACCCGGACGAGGCCGAGCGCCTCGGTGTCGAGAGCTTCCGCCTCATCGCCGGGCCGCACTACGACGCCGACGAGATGGCCGTCATGGTTCGCCGGGCCATCGACCGGGACATCAACCCGCTCGGCACCGCTCGCCAGCTGCTCGCGATCCAGGCCAGCCCCGACCGCACCCCCGGTCTGCGCACGATCACCGTCCCGACGGTGGTCATCCACGGCCTGCTCGACCAGCTCGTCCTGCCGAGTGGCGGCATCGCGACGGCCAGGGCGATCCCGGGCTCACGCCTGGTGATGTTCCCCGACATGGCCCACGACCTGCCGGGTCCGCGCCGTGCCGAGATCGTCGACGAGATCGTCCGCAACGCCGCCCGCGCGAAGGTCAGCACCTCGTCGTGAGTGCGGAAGTGGTCGCCAGGGCGACCACTTCCGCACTCACGGCTCGGGTCTACGGGCGCTCGAGGGCGTCCGCGACGGCATCCACGAGCATGCCGACCTCGTCAGCCGTGATGACCAGCGGCGGGGCGATGCGGATGGTGGACCCGTGGGTGTCCTTGGCGAGCACTCCGCGCCGCATGAGGCGCTCGGAGACCTCACGGCCACTCGGACCGCCGGGCTCGATGTCCAGCCCGGCCCACAACCCACGAACCCGGATGCCGGAGAGCCCGTTTCCGTGTCCCGTGCGCACGAGCGGGGTGAGGAGCTCGGTGAGCAGGCCGCCGAGCTCGGTGGCCCGTGCCTGGAACTCCCCCTCGGTGAGCATGGTGACGACCTCGTGGCCGATCGCGGCTGCGAGCGGGTTGCCGCCGAAGGTCGAGCCGTGCGACCCGGGGGTGATGACCTCGAGGATCTCGCGGTTGGTCGCGATGGCCGAGACCGGGTAGAGCCCACCGCCGAGGGCCTTGCCCATCACGTAGATGTCGGGAACGACCTCCTCGTGGTCACACGCGAAGGTGCGCCCGGTGCGGGCCAGCCCCGACTGGATCTCGTCGGCGACCATGAGCACGCCGGCCTCGTCGCAGATCTGGCGCACGGCCCGCAGGTACCCCTCGGGCGGGATGACGACGCCGCCCTCGCCCTGGATCGGCTCGAGGAGGACCGCCACGGTGAACTCGTCGACCGCCTGGCGCAGCGACTCGACGTCGCCGTAGGTGACCGTGCGGAAGCCCGGGGTGTAGGGCCCGTACTCGTCGCGGGCGACCTTGTCGTCGGAGAAGCTGATGATGGTCGTCGTGCGGCCGTGGAAGTTGCCCTCCATGACGATGATGTTGGCCTGGTCCTCGGGCACCCCCTTGACGCGGTACCCCCAGCGACGGCTGACCTTCAGGGCGGTCTCGACGGCCTCGGCGCCGGTGTTCATCGGCAGGACCATGTCCTTGCCGGTCAGCTCGGCCAGGGCCTGCGAGAACGGGCCGAGCTGGTCGTTGTGGAAGGCCCGGCTCGTGAGGGTGAGCCGCGAGAGCTGGTCGTGGGCGCGCGCCAGCAGCCGCGGGTGCCCGTGGCCGAAGTTCAGCGCCGAGTACCCGGCGAGGCAGTCGAGGTACCGCCTGCCGTCGACATCGGTCACCCAGGCACCCTCCCCGTGGGAGAGCACCACCGGCAACGGGTGGTAGTTGTGCGCGGCGTACCGCTCCACCTGGGCAATGTGTGCGGCGGTCTGGGCGCTGCCCACGTGGCTGGTGCTGCTGTCTGACGTCATCGTCGCCTCCTCGCTGGTGAGCGTAGCGAGCGGCGAGGCCCACCGCGCGGTCGGGGCGGACGGCATCCGGTCGTGGTGGGCTCGGTCGAGCCGCGCCTCGCTCAGGGGGCGCCGGGTCAGCTCGAGCTCGGGGCGAGGACGAGGTAGCCCTGCGCGACGAGGATGATGATGAGCGCGCCGATCTTGTCGGCGGACAGCATGGTGCCGAAGTGCACCCGGTCGACGATGACGATGCCGACCTGCAGCAGCACGATCCAGCCCATCGTCACGACCGCGAGCTCGGCGTACTGCAGCGACGAGGCGTAGAACCAGAACAGGGCGACCGAGGCGATCGTGCCGAAGGCGATGGCGGCGATGCTCTGCTTCTCCGCCCACTCCTTCGCGGCGATCGCGCCGAGCAGGTCGAG
>JAGNQK010000015.1:0-17189 GCA_017989115.1 Dermatophilaceae bacterium
GGGGAGGGGGAGGAAGCCGACCTCGTCGTGTACCCCGCTGACCCGCGGGCTGACCTCGGCGTGCTCGCTGCCCCGTCGCTGGTGGTGCTGCGCGGGATCGCCCACATCCCCTGACCCCACGCCCGCCTGAGACCTCCGAGCTGCGGGTCGAGAGTAGACGAATCGCCGCGAGCGGCAAGGGCCACGCGGCGATTCGTCTACTCTCGACGGGTTGTGGTGAGGGCGTGCTCAGGCGGGTTCGGCCGCGCCCTTGCGGGCGTCGTCCGTGGCGAGCTCTGCCTCGAGGTCGGCGAGCTCACGCTCGAGAGCGAGTTCGCCCCGGTAGGCCCGCACCGACCAGGCGACCGCGCCCGCCCAGACGGCGGCCAGCACGAGGTAGACGAGGGTGCGGGTGGAGTCCGACGCGTCGATCCAGTCGCTGCGCAGCAGGGTGCGGCTGTTGGTGAGCACGATGACCCCGCCCACCGCTGAGCCGAGCACCCGGGGCGGGATGTGCCGCACCAGCCACGCGGCGATCGGGGCGGCGATGAGCCCGCCGACGAGCAGCGCGACCACCCATGCGGTGTCGATGCCGGCGGATCCGAGCGCGAGGAGGAAGCCGGCGCTCGCGGCCACCGAGACGAGGAACTCGCTGGTGTCGATCGAGCCGATGACCTTGCGGGGCTCCAGGCGCCCGCTCGCGAGGATCGCCGGCGTCCCGACAGGGCCCCACCCACCGCCACCGGTCGCGTCGACGAAGCCGGCGACGAGACCGAGCGGGGTGAGGAAGCGCCGACGCAGCGGTTGGCCGAGCCGGTCCCGCCGCAGGCCCTTGACGGTGAAGCGCACGAGCACGTAGATGCCCAGCGCCAGCAGGATCAGGGACATGACGGGGGCGGCGACCGAGGTGTCGAGGCTGGACAGGAAGGTCGCGCCGGCGAAGGCTCCGATCGCGCCGGGGATGCCGATGCGGATGACGACCTTCCAGTCGACGTTCCCGAACTTCCAGTGGGACGCACCCGAGGCCAGCGTCGTGCCGATCTCGGCGAGGTGCACGGTCGCCGAGGCCGCCGCCGGGTTGGTGCCGATGGCGAGCAGGAGCGTCGTCGACGTCACCCCGTACGCCATGCCGAGCGACCCGTCGACGAGTTGGGCGCCGAGGCCGACGAGGGCGAGGAGGACGAGCTTTCGCACGGGACAGGCTCCAGGGAGTGGTAATCCGACCGGACAAGTAGGAGTTTCATCCAACATCTTGTTATGGGTCAACGAATAGAAAGTTATGTCTCGCATGGTGGATGCCGGGTGCTCGCCGCCCGCGACGGCGCCTCGCCCTCATCGGTGGGGGAGGATGCCGACGTGGACATCTCCGCTCGCACCGAGTACGCCGTTCGGGCGATGCTCGCGCTCGCGCAGGCCCACGCGGCCGGCGAGGGCCCGGTCAGTGTCGACACGCTCGCCCGTCAGCAGGATCTTCCGCGCAAGTTCCTCGAGGCGATCGTTGGTGACCTGCGCGTGGCCGACCTCGTGGTGAGCACCCGCGGAGCCCGCGGCGGGTACGCGCTCGCGCGTCCGGCATCCGCGATCTCCCTCGGTGACGTCTTCCGTGCCGTCGACGGTCCGCTCGCCGAAGTGCGTGGCCTGCGCCCTCACGAGACGAGCTACGAGGGAGTGGCGCAGCACCTGCCGACGGTGTGGGTGGCGGTGCGGGCCAGCCTGCGCGAGGTGCTCGACGGCACCACGCTCGACCAGGCCCTCACGGGCGCCCTGCCGCCCGCGGTGACCTCGAAGGCTGCCGACCCCTTGGCGTGGCAGAACCGGTGAGCTCCGCCCGGGCCTGGCGCCCGGGCCGACGCCCCACCCCGGCGTGGTCGGGACCGGGCACGGCATCTGGCAGAATGGACGGCTGTACCCGTCCGGTCGCTGCCGTCTGCGCATCGCCGGACCGGACGCCTACACCGAGCTCCCGGCTCCCCGCGCGATCCGTGCGCGGTCTTGCCGCGCTCATCACGTACCAGGAGTGACCACCACCGTGGCCGTCAAGATTCGTCTCAAGCGCATGGGCAAGATCCGTGCACCGTTCTACCGTGTCGTCGTCATGGACTCGCGCACCAAGCGCGATGGCCGGGCGATCGAGGAGATCGGCAAGTACCACCCCACCGAGGAGCCCTCGCTCATCGACATCGACAGCGAGCGCGCGCAGTACTGGCTCAACAACGGCGCCCAGCCGACCGAGGCCGTCGCCGCCCTGCTGAAGATCACCGGTGACTGGCAGAAGCACAAGGGCCTGCCGGGCATCGAGGGCACCCTGAAGGTCAAGGAGGCCAAGACCTCCAAGCGCGACCTGTACGAAGCAGCCCTGGCTGCCGCCGGCAAGTCCACCGCCGAGGACACCTCCGGTGCGACCACCGCCAAGAAGCGCGCCGCCAAGAAGGTCGAGGAGGCCCCGGCCGCCGAGGCAACTGAGGCTCCGGCTGTTGAGGCCGAGGCCACCGACGAGGCGAAGGCCTGACCGTGCTCGAAGAGGCGCTCGAGCACCTCGTCACGGGCATCGTCGACCACAAGGACCAGGTGCAGGTCCGCCAGAAGGAACTGCGCCGCGGCGAGATCCTCGAGGTGCGCGTGCACCCCGACGACCTCGGCCGGGTCATCGGCCGCTCGGGCCGCACCGCCAGCGCACTGCGCACCGTCATGGGTGCGCTCGCCGGCGGGCGCCAGGTGCGGATCGACATCGTCGACACCGACCGGGTCCGCTGACCCGAGTCGCTGACGTCGGTCGCCGAGAGCGACCACCACGACGGCGGGGTGTCCCGGGAGGAAACTCCCCGGGGCACCCCGCCGCCGCAATGTCCCGCCCCACCCCGACTCACCCCGTGCACCACCTGGTGCAGCCCAGCACCCCACGACAGGATGTCCCCCGTGACCGAGCGCACCGTCGTCGCCCGCATCGGCAAACCCCACGGCCTGCACGGTGAGGTGACCGTCCAGCTGCACACTGACGAGCCGGAGCGTCGGCTCGCCGTCGGAGAGGCCCTCGACACCGAGGCCACGAGTGGCTCCGGCGTTCCGCGCGTGCTCACCGTGCGCTCCACCCGGGTGCACAACGGCATCTGGCTCGTGGCGTTCGAGGAGATCCCCGACCGCACCGGCGCCGAGTCGCTGCGTGGCACCCGCCTCGTCATCGACGGTGACGCAACCCTGCCCGCCGAGGACGACGAGGACGTGTTCACCGAGGAGCAGCTGCGCGGCCTCACCGTCGTGGACCCCGCAGGCACGGTGCTCGGGCAGGTCGGCGGGCTCGAGCTCGGCGCCTCCCAGGACCGGCTCGTCGTGCTGCTTCCTGACGGCCGCGAGGCGCAGGTGCCGTTCGTCACGGCCATCGTCCCGACGGTTGACCTCGCGGGGGGCAAGGTCGTCGTCGACGCCCCGCCCGGGCTGCTCGACCTCGGGGTCTGACCGCGATGCGCCTCGACGTCGTCACGATCTTCCCTGGCTACCTCGCGCCGCTCGACCTCTCGCTCATCGGCAAGGCGCGGCGCGACGGCATCCTCGACGTCCACGTGCACGACCTGCGCACGTTCACCGACGACCGGCACCGCACCGTCGACGACAGCCCGCTCGGTGGGGGCGCGGGCATGGTCATGAAACCCGAGCCCTGGGCGCGCGCGCTGGACCACGTCGTGGATGCCGGGGCGAGCGAGGGTGCACCGGTGCCGCACCTCATCGTCCCCGGCCCGGGTGGGGTGCCGCTCACCCAGGCGCTGGCCCACCAGCTCGCGCAGGAGCCGTGGCTGGCCTTCGCGTGCGGTCGCTACGAGGGCATCGACGAGCGCGTCTACGAGCACGCCGGCGAGCGGATGCCGGTCACGATCGTCTCGCTCGGGGACTACGTCCTCAACGGGGGAGAGGTCGCGGTGCTGGCGATCGTCGAGGCGGTCGGCCGGCTGCTGCCGGGGGTCGTGGGCAACGCCGAGTCACTCGTCGAGGAGTCCCACGAGGACGGGCTGCTCGAGTACCCCGTCTACACCAGGCCGGCCGTGTGGGCCGACGGTGACGTGGTGCGCGAGGTGCCGCCGGTGCTGCTCTCCGGCAACCACGGCGCCATCGCGGCCTGGCGCCACGAGCAGCGCCTGGAGCGCACTGCCGCCCGCCGCCCCGACCTCCTGCCGGTGTCGGCGACGACCGGGGCCCTGGCCGACCTCGACGTGCGGGTCGCCACCGCCGCCGACGCGCCCGAGCTGCGGGTGCTCCAGCTCGCGTGCTGGGTGCCCGAGGGTCGCGCGTCCGGAAGCTGGACCATCCCGCCGCTCGACGAGACGCTCGAGGAGGTGACCGCGGGCATCGGTGCGTGGACGACGTATGCGGTGCGCACGGCATCCGCGTCGGGTGTCCCGGGGCGGTTGGTCGCCTCGGTGCGTGGGCGCGTGCGGCCCGGTGACCCGACGGTGTGGGAGACCGGGCGCCTCATGGTCGCGCCCGACCTGCAGGGGCGGGGTCTGGGGCGCGAGCTGTTGGCGCTCGCGGAGGCTGCCGCACCCGCGTCGGTGACGACGTTCTGGATCAACACCGGCGTCGTGAGCAAGGCCAACCAGCGTCGGTACCAGCGGGCCGGCTACCGGCAGCTGCCCGGTGAGGGGTTCTTCCCGGGCACGGTCGACCTCGTCAAGCGTCGTCGCACGGCGTAGCGGCTAGGGCTGCAGCGAGCCTCGAAGGTCGGCGGGCAGCAGCCGGGCGCTGCCGATGAGTCGCTCGGCGACGACGGCCGTGGTCGTCTGCGCAGCCATGATGCCGAGCAGCACCAGCACCTGGGCCGCCGCGGCCTGGGCTGGTGACCCGCCGCCGAGGAGCACGCCGATGAAGGCCCCGGGCAGGGTGACGACGCCGGCGGTGCGCACCTGGTCCAGGCCCGGGATGAGCGCCTCGGGCACCCGTCGGTGGATGACCTCGTGGATCGCCTGGGCTCGGGTGAGGCCGAGGGAGAGCCCGGCCTCGTACTGGCCCTTCTCCTCGCGCAGGGCGGCGAAGGCCCGCCGGCAGGTCAGGGTGTGCCCGTTCATCGTGTTCCCGGCGAGGATGCCGACGACCGGCACCAGTGCGGCACCTGTCGGGGGGACCGTGCGGGTCAGCAGGATGATCGCGATGACCGGCAGGAGCCCGGTGAGCATCGCCACGGTCGCCCACGGCCAGGCCGCCGGAGCCTCGACCCGGCGAACGGTCGTCACGACCGCCACCGTGAACATCCCGATGAGCAGCAGGATCGACAGGGCGAGCGAGCGGATGACCGCGGCGATGACGAGCGCGGCGAGCGAGAGCTGCACGATGGCACGCACCGCCGCGACGACCGTCGACCCCGACGACGGCAGGCGGCCGACGCGGTACATCGTCACGGTCAGCGCCAGCAGGAGCAGCGCGGCAAGGGCCACGGGCAGGCCGGGGTCGATCGTCACCCGACCACCGTATGCCGTGAGGCGGGCGCGGTCGTGCGCCACGGCATCCGCCGATTTCACCGCGAACGGTCACCTCTGGCAGACTGGGCGGCTGCACCGCCGACACCATCGGCCCCCGCCACAGGGGGAGTGCCCGGACCTCGGTCCGACCAGCACGCGGCCGGGCGGTCGCACCCATCACATCACGCAGTACCGATCATGCACGGATGGCCTGTGGCAGCCCGTGGGAAAGCGACACCACGTCATGCAGCGTTTCGACGAGCTCGACTCCGTCTCCCTCAAGAGCGACATCCCGGCCTTCCGCGCCGGTGACACCGTCAACGTCCACGTCAAGGTCGTCGAGGGCACGCGCTCGCGCATCCAGGTGTTCAAGGGCGTCGTCATCCGTCGCCACGGCGGCGGCATCGGTGAGACCTTCACCGTGCGCAAGGTGTCCTTCGGTGTCGGTGTCGAGCGCACCTTCCCGCTGCACACCCCGATCATCGACCACATCGAGGTCGTGACCCGCGGTGACGTCCGCCGCGCCAAGCTGTACTACCTGCGCGACCTGCGCGGCAAGGCCGCCAAGATCAAGGAGAAGCGCGACACCCCCGTCGCCCGCTGACCAGATCTGGTCCTCCTGCGCGCCGCACCCAGCACCGCCGACTAGGCTCCGCGGGTGAGCGCACGACCCCAGGCTCGTCCTGACGCCGACCCGGCAGTGGCCCCCGTGGCCGCGGCCGGGTCTCGTCGTCAGCGGCCACCCTTCGTCCTGCTGCTCGTCGCTGTTGTCGTGCTCACCGCGCTCGTGCAGGGCCTGCTCGTGCAGAGCTACTTCGTCCCCTCGGCCAGCCTGTCGCCGAGCCTGGAACCAGGAGATCGCGCCCTCGTGTGGAAGGTCAGCCCGGCACTGGATGCCGGTGACGTCGTCGTCGTCGACACCACCGCGACCGCGGCGATCGACCGCGCCACTCCCGTCGACGACGGCCTCGCCGGCCGGGTGCTGACACCACTGGCGAACCTGCTCGGCGTCGACACCGGTCGGCAGGACCACCTCGCCGTGGTCGGCGCTGCGGACGGCGACGAGGTGTCGCTGGTGGCGCCGGTGACGGGTGCCGTTCCGGCCTCGGTGAGCCGTGACGACATCGTCGGCACGGCCGTGCTGCGGGTGTGGCCGCTCAGCCGTTTCGGCACGATCGACACGGGGACCGTGGCAGGGGTCGGTTCGTGAGCGCCCCCGACATCAACGTGCCCGAGGACGCGGAGGATGCCGGTCACGGACCCTCGCACCGCCGTTCCGGGCCGCTCGCGGCGGTGGGCAGCGCTGTTCGCGAGGTCGTCGTCGTCATCGTGATGGCGTTGCTGCTCTCGTTCGTCGTCAAGACCTGGCTGCTCCAGGCGTTCTTCATCCCCTCCGGGTCGATGGAGGACACCCTCCTCGTCGGGGACCGGGTCGTCGTCTCCAAGCTGAACCCCACCCCCTTCGCGATCTCGCGCGGTGACGTCGTCGTCTTCCAGGACCCCGGTGGGTGGCTCGACCTGCCTCCACCGGTCGAGCGGTCCGGGGTGTCCGGTGCCGTGCACGACGCCCTCGTGTTCGTCGGGCTGTTGCCCGCGGAGTCCGAGGACCACCTCATCAAGCGGGTCATCGGTCTGCCGGGTGACCGCGTCACGTGCTGCAGCGATGGTGGGTTGCTCAGTGTCAACGGTGAGCCCATCAGCGAGCCGTACATCAAGCCCGGTGACGTCCCCAGCAGCCTGACCTTCGACATCACCGTGCCGCAGGGGCAGGTCTGGGTCATGGGCGACCACCGCTCTGACTCCGAGGACTCACGCTTCCACGACCCGTCGGGCAACGGTTCTGACGGCGCCGTCCCCATCGATGCCATCACCGGGCGCGCGGTCGCCGTGGTGTGGCCGTTGGGCCGGGCGGGGTGGTTGTCGAACTACTCGTCGACCTTTGCTCCCGTCGGGGAGCCGACAGGTGCGCTGCCTGACTCGCCGGTGGGTGAGCCGGCGAGGACCTCGGCGGCCACACCGTGAGGCGCACCCCGTCGCGGCGGCCCAGCCTGCGGGTCGAGCGCGCCCTGCAGCGCGAGGGACACCGCGTGCTCGCCGGGATGGACGAGGTCGGGCGAGGGGCGTTGGCCGGGCCGGTCACGGTGGGCGTGGTCATCATCGACGAGTCCTGCGGCACGGCACCCCAAGGGGTCAAGGACTCCAAGCTGCTCGTCCCCCACGCCCGCACGGCCATGGTTCCGCGCATCGAGCGCTGGGCGGTGGCGCACGGCGTCGGTCACGCCAGCGCCGCCGAGATCGACGACATCGGGATCATCGCGGCGCTGCGGGTGGCGGGCGTGCGCGCCCTGGCCGAGGCCGGCATCCGCCCTGACCTGGTCATCCTCGACGGCAACCACGACTGGTTGACGGCTCCGCAGGACGTCGGGCTGTTCGCGTTCGCCGACGACGTACCGGCGGCGACCCCGCCGGTGAGCACGATGATCAAGGCAGACCTGAAGTGCTCGTCGGTCGCCGCGGCCTCGGTGCTGGCCAAGGTGCGCCGCGACGCGATCATGGCCGGGCTGGGGGAGCAGCACCCCGCCTACGGCTGGGGCGAGAACAAGGGGTACGCCGCGCCTGGGCACCTCGACGCGCTGCGGCGGCTCGGGCCGTGCGAGCTGCACCGGCGCTCGTGGCGGCTGCCCGGCGTGATGAACGATGATGGCGTGGTGGCGGCGGATGCCGCCGTGCCGACTGACGCACCTGATGTGAACGACGTGGACGCAATGAACGCTGTGGACGACCTGACGCGAGTGGGAGAGCGATGAGCTCGGAGGACCTCGAGAAGTACGAGAGCGCGGCTGAGCTGGCGCTCTACCGCGAGTACCGCGACGTCGTCGGGCTGTTCAGCCACGTCGTCGAGACCGAGCGGCGCTTCTACCTGTGCAACAGCGTCGACGTGAAGGTGCGCAGCGACGGCGGCGAGGTCTTCTTCGACGTCACGATGCACGACGCGTGGGTGTGGGACATCTACCGACCGGCCAGGTTCGCCAAGACCGTGCGGGTCGTGACGTTCAAGGACGTCAACGTCGAGGAGCTCGCCAAGAGCGAGCTCGAACTGCCCAAGGGCAACTTCTAGCACCCACCGGCGGCGCCGCTGCCCGCGCGGTTGTGGGGGTGATCGTCCACAGGGCGGGTCGGGGCGCGGCATTGTCCACAGGCGCTCGGATGCCGCTCGCGTCACCGCCCGCCGGCGGGTTGGCTCGCGCTCATGACGAGTCACGAACGAGCGCCCGGGCGACCAGACACCGCGAGCCCCGCGGATCAGCCACCGACCCCGGAGTCGGTGGGCCTCGACGTGGTGGGCGTACCCGTGTCGAGGAGCACGCTGGGGCGGGTGGGGGAGGACCTCGCGGTGCGCTGGCTCGTCGATCACGGGATGCAGGTGGTCGAGCGGAACTGGCGGTGTGAGCACGGCGAGGTCGACATCGTGGCGCTCGACGGCGCCTGCCTGGTGATCTGCGAGGTCAAGGCTCGTCGCTCCCTCGCCTTCGGTGAGCCGGTCGAGGCGGTGACCCGTGCCAAGGCGGCGCGCCTGCGCCGACTGGCCGCGGTGTACGCCCGCACCCACGACACCGGTGCGGCCCACGTGCGGGTTGACGTGCTCGGCATCCTGTTTCGTGCGAACCACCCGCCCCTGGTGCGCCATGTGCGGGGGGTGGGGTCATGACCTTCGGCTTGGGGCTGACTCGTTCCGTGGTGCTGAACGGGCTCGACGGGGTGCTGGTCGACGTCGAGGCCCACATCGGTCAGGGCCTGCCGTACTTCGCTGTCGGTGGCACCCCGGACCCCGCCTGCGCCCAGGCGCCCGACCGGGTCAAGCCCGCCGCGGCGACGAGTGGGGTGCCGGTCCCGCCGCACCGCATCACGGTGAACCTGTCGCCGGCCTCCATCCCCAAGCGTGGCGCCGGCTTCGACCTGTCGATCGCGGTGGCGGTGCTCTCGGCGTCGGGGCAGATCCGTGGGGGTCGTGCTCGCGATGTCGTGCACCTCGGCGAGCTGGCGCTCAACGGGCGGCTGCGCGGGGTCCCCGGTGTCCTGCCCGCGGTGCTCGCGGCGATGCGGGCGGGTGTCCGGCACGTGGTGGTGCCGCTCGAGAACGTCGGTGAGGCGCAACTCGTCGACGGCGTCGTCGTGCACGGGGCGGCATCCCTGCGGGACGTCATCGACTGGTACACCGCCGCGGAGGAAGGGGTGCCGCTGCCTCCGGCACCTGCGCCGGTCCCACCCGTGGCTCCCTCGTGCGGTGGTCCTGACCTCGCTGACGTCGTTGGTCAGGAGGAGGCCCGGCTGGCCATCGAGCTGTCGGCCACGGGTGGCCATCATCTGTTGATGTCCGGGCCACCCGGCGTCGGGAAGACCATGCTCGCTGAGCGACTCGTGACGGTGTTGCCGCCACTCAGCCGGGAGGAGGCGCTGGAGACCCACGCCATCCGCTCGGTGACCGGCCAGATCGGGGAGGTCACCAGGCTCGACCACACCCCGCCGTTCGTCGCGCCCCACCACAGCGCGACCCTCGCCGCGATCGTCGGTGGCGGAAGCGGCGTCGCCCTTCCGGGGGCGATCTCGCGGGCTCATCACGGGGTGCTGTTCCTGGATGAAGCTCCCGAGTTCAAGAGTTCGGTGCTCCAGACGTTGCGCCAGCCGCTGGAGTCCGGCGAGGTCATCATCGCCAGGGCACGACAGATGGTGCGGTACCCGGCGCGGTTCCTGCTCGTCCTCGCCGCGAACCCGTGTCCGTGTGGTCGTTCCTACGGCAAGGGTGCCGATTGCACCTGCAAACCGATGGAGATCCGCACCTACGTGGGTCGCCTGTCCGGGCCCTTGCTCGACCGGGTGGACCTTCAGGTGCACGTCCCGCCGTTGCAGCGCGCGGCCATCGGCGACGCGACAGGAGAGGGCAGTGCCGTGGTCGCAGCGAGGGTGGCCCGTGCCCGGGCTGCCCAGGCGGAGCGGTGGTCGGGGCGGGGGTGGGCCACGAACGGGCTCGTGCCCGGCCATGTGTTGCGCCGTGCGCCCTTCCGGCTGCCCGGGGCAGCGACCGCGGCGCTGGACCGCAGCCTCGACCGGGGGGCGGTCACGCTGCGCGGGTACGACCGCGTCCTGCGCGTGGCGTGGTCGGTTGCCGACCTGCTCGGTCGGGACAGCCCCGGGGCCGCTGACGTCGCGATGGCACTCGGGCTGCGCAGTGGTCAGCTGGTGGCGGCATGACGTCGCCGCGTGCGTTCGCTGTCGACGGGTGCGTCCGATGAGCACCAGCGGGGTGCCCGGGCGTCGGCCGAGTTCGCTGGAGCGTGACGAGCGGTGGGCCCGGGTGGCGTGGGCGTTCCTGGCCGAACCGCGCGAGACCTCGGTGGTCGCGGCGCTGGGCACCTTCGGCGCCGTCGAGGCCCTCGCCCGATTCCGCGCCGGGCACCTGCTCGTTCGCCCCGGCGCCTTGGAACGACTACCACTGCTCGACGTCGACGACCTCGCGCACGCCGCTGATCGACAGGGCGTCCACGTCGTCGTGCCCGGCGACGAGGGCTGGCCACTCGGTGTCGACCGGCTCGACGAGCCGCCGTACGCGTTGTTCGTGCGGGGCTACCCCGACCTCGACACCCTCGTCGAGCGGTCGGTGGCCGTCGTGGGGTCGCGGGCGGCCACCGACTACGGGATGCGCACGGCCGCAGACCTGGCCGAAGGGCTCGGCGCGCGAGGCTTCACGATCATCAGTGGCGCGGCCTACGGCATCGACTCGGCGGCCCATCGCGCGGCCCTCGCGTCCGGTGGGCCCACCGTCGCCGTCCTGGCCTGTGGGGCCGACCGGTTCTACCCCGCAGCCCACCGCAGCATGCTCAACGAGATCGCTCGCACCGGGGCGGTCGTCAGTGAGGTGCCCGTCGGCGCAGCGCCCTACCGCAGCCGCTTCCTCGCACGCAACCGCCTCATCGCCACCTTGGCCCGCGCCACGATCGTCGTCGAGGCCAGCCAACGGTCCGGCTCGTTGACCACGGCCAGACACGCCCGCGAGAACCACCTGCCCGTCGGTGCGGTTCCCGGCCCGGTGACGAGCATGGCGTCTGCTGGCTGCCACGCCCTCATCCGTGATGCGGAAGCCGTGCTCGTCACCGATGCGGCCGAGGTCGCCGAGCTCGCAGGGCGTATCGGTGAAGATGTCCTGCCCGGCTTCGACGAGCTCACCGAGCCACGGGCGCCGCAGGACGACCTCGACCCCGTGTCGTATGCCGTGTGGTCGGCGGTTCCTGTGCGGTCGGGAGTATCGACGGAGAAGATCGCCGCTGCGGCCGCGGTGGACGCGCGCAGCCTCATCGGCATCCTTGCCGCCCTCGAGGCGCTCGGGCTGGTGCGGCGCGACGCCGGAACCTGGCGCAAGGTCACCGGGCGACGAGCGGCTCGGTGATGAGGGCAAGGTGCTGGGTGTCGAGTGCTGGGTGGCGCTGCACACCGCGCGCCTGGTGCCGCGCGCCGTGTTGCGGGTGTGACGGGTGGGGTGACACCGTGAGGCCGTGACCGTCACGTCGTTGGAGGCGCTGCCAGCGTTCGAGCGCCACCTGCGCGCCGAGCGGGGGCGCTCGGTGCACACCGTGCGGGCCTACCTGCGCGACGTGGAGACGTTCCTGTCCGAAGCAGGCGTGGGCGATGACGACGGGCTGCGCGAGGTGTCCCTCGCCGACCTGCGCGCGTGGCTCGGAGTGCTCTCGCGCCGAGGCGCGGCCCGCGCCAGCATCGCCCGCACCTCCGCGTCGCTGCGCACGTTCTTCGGCTGGCTCGAGCGCACCGGTCGCATCTCCACCGACCCCTCGCTGCGCCTCACCGCGCCGAGCAGGCACCGGACCCTGCCACCGGTTCTCGCCCAGCGTTCGGCCACCGCCCTGCTCGACGTCGCCGAGGTGGCAGCCGATGACGACGACCCGATCCACCTGCGCAACCGCGCAGCTCTCGAACTGCTCTACGCGACCGGCATCCGGGTCGGTGAACTCGTCGGGCTCGACGTCGACGACGTCGACCTGGCCAGCGATGTCCTGCGGGTCGTCGGCAAGGGCGACAAGGAGCGTCGCGTTCCGTTCGGCGTCCCGGCTCGTCAGGCCGTGGCCGAGTGGCTCACCCGCGGTCGCCCGCGGCTCGTCGGGCCGCAGAGCGGGCCGGCCCTGCTGCTCGGGCGCCGAGGGCGCCGCGCTGACCAGCGGCAGATCCGGTCCGTGGTGCACGACCTGCTTCAGCACGTGCCGGATGCACCCGACCTCGGCCCACACGGGCTGCGGCACAGCGCCGCGACGCACCTGCTCGAGGGCGGAGCCGACCTGCGCATGGTGCAGGAGCTGCTCGGTCACGCCTCCCTCGCGACGACGCAGATCTACACGCACGTGTCCGTCGAGCGGCTCAAGGCCTCGTACGCGCAGGCTCATCCCCGCGCCTGATCAGTGGAAGGGCAGCAGGATGATCCGGCCGCCCGCGAGCAGCGGAAGCGGGTCGAGGTAGGTTTCGCCGCGGCGCGCGCCCAGGTGGAGGCAGCCTCGCGGGCCGCAGTGTCCGGCGGTGGCTTCGAGGGTGCCGATGCGCTGGCCGGCCGTCACCACGTCACCACCAGCAACGGAAGCAGTGACCGGCTCGTAGGTGCTGCGCAACCCGTCCGCGTGCTCGATGCTGACCGTCCCCCGACCAGCGATCACCCCGGCATGCGTCACGACGCCACCCTCGACCGCCAGCACCGCCACACCCTCGGATGCCGTGAGGTCGAGGCCGCGGTGCCCCGCACCGTACGGCGAGAGCGGCGCCACGAACGGGCGCGCCACCTCGGGGCGTGGCTCCACCGGCCACTGCCACCGCCGACGCTCCCCAGCTGCCGGGGTGCCCCGGCCGGCACCCGCCACCTCAGCCCCGAGCAGCCCGACGACTGCAGAGGCCACGGCGTGGATGCCGCTGGCCTGCGCGCCAGGCAGGCTCGCCCTCGTGTCAGGCGGGGCAGACGCGGCAACCGCTGCGGCGAGCACGCCAGCCATCGCGGTCAGGGCTGAGGAGACGGACATGCACCCAGCGTGCCCAGCCACTCCACCCAACGCGAGGCGCCGACGACAGCCTGTGGACGGCATCCGGCCGGCGGCGACCCTGTGGACGACGACCCCGCCACCGCCGCCCCGCCGGGGTCAGGACGACAGGCGGCGGCAGGCCTCGTCGAGCACCTCGTCACGCTTGCAGAACGCGAACCGCACGAGGGTGCGCCCGGCCTCCGGGTCGTCGTGGAACACCGACACCGGCACCCCGACCACGCCCGAGCGCACCGGCAGCTCGTGGCAGAACGCCAACCCGTCGACGGCCCCGAGCGACGCGGCATCCGCGACGACGAAGTACCCGCCGGCAGGCACCGACACCTCGAGCCCGGCACCACGCAACCCGGCGACCAACCGGTCGCGCTTGCCCTGCAACGAGCGCGCCAACCCGGTGAACACCGAGTCCGGCAACCCCAGCCCGACCGCCACCGCCGGCTGGAACGGCCCCGACCCGACGTACGTGAGGAACTGCTTGACCGCCCGAACGGCAGCCACCGCCGCAGCAGGACCGCTCACCCAGCCGACCTTCCAGCCCGTCGTCGAGAACGTCTTGCCGGCCGACGAGATCGTGAGCGTGCGCTCGGCCATCCCCGGCAGCGACGCCACGGCAACGTGCTGCCCACCGTCGAACACCAGGTGCTCGTACACCTCGTCGGTGACCACCCACGCATCGTTCTCACGCGCCAACTCGCAGATCAGCTCGATCTCCTCCCGGGTGAAGACCTTGCCCGTCGGGTTGTGCGGCGTGTTGAGCAACACCATGCGGGTCCGCGAGGAGAACGCCGCCCGCAGCGACGACTCGTCGACCGCGAAGTCCGGGAAGCGCAGCACCGAGGTGCGGCGCACCCCACCGGCCAGGGCGATCGTCGCGGCGTAGCTGTCGTAGTACGGCTCAAACGTCACCACCTCGTCACCTGGTGCCACGAGGGCCAGCACCGTCGCCGCGATCGCCTCGGTCGCCCCCACGGTGACGAGCACCTCGGTGCGCGGGTCGACCGACACCCCCCAGAAGCGCGCCTGGTGTGCGGCGATGGCATCGAGCAGCTCGGGCACTCCTGCACCGGGCGGGTACTGGTTGGCCCCGCCGCGAATCGCCGCCACGGCCGCCTCGAGCACCTCGCTCGGACCATCGGTGTCAGGGAAGCCCTGCCCCAGGTTGATCGCGTCGTGCTCGACGGCCAGCGCCGACATGGTCGCGAAGATCGTCGTACCGAACGGCGTCAGCGCCGCGTTGCCGGGGGCTCGGGTCATGGGGGAGAGGCTATGCCGTGCGGCGTACCCTGCACCGCATGGACAGCCAGACCCTCGGCACCCTCGACGCCGTCGCCACTGCCGCCGCCGTGCGCGAGGGCCGCATCAGCGCCCGCGAGACGGTGCAGGCCGCCCTGGCGCGCATCGAGGAGCGCAACGGCCCCGTCAACGCCTTCACCGTGGTCCGTGCCGAGAGCGCGCTCGCGGAGGCGGACGAGGTGGATGCCGTCGGCCCCAGTGCCGATCGCCCCCTCGCCGGGGTTCCCATCGTCGTCAAGGAGGAGTACGACGTCACCGGCGACGTGACGACTCTCGGTGGGGCCGGCAACTCCACGCCGCGCACCGCCGACAGCGAGGTCGTGCGTCGCCTGCGCGCCGCCGGTGCGGTCATCGTCGGCCGCACGACGATGCCCGAGTTCGGCCAGTTCCCGTTCACCGAGAGCCTGGCCACCGGGGTCACCCGCAACCCCTTCGACCTCGACCGCTCACCGGGTGGCTCGTCCGGCGGGTCGGCCGTGGCCGTCGCGACGGGGATGGTGCCGGTGGCGCTCGGCGCCGACGGGGGTGGGTCGATCCGCATCCCCGCCTCGGCCTGCGGGCTCGTGGGTCTCAAGCCCACCCGGGGGTGCATCTCCGTGGCACCCCTGTCGCAGCACTGGTACGGGCTCGTCGTCCTCGGCGGCATGTCGCGCAGCGTGCGCGACAGCGCCCTGCTTCTCGACGTCATCTCGGGCTCGACACCCGTCGACCGCTGGTCGGTGCCGCCGCCGCGCGAGCCCTTCGCGGCCGTGGCGGCTCGCGAGCCGGGCACCCTCCGCATCGCGTGGAGCACCAAGTGCGTCACGCCCGGGGTCGACACCGACCCCGAGATCACCGCGGCCACCGAACAGGTCGCAAGGGCGCTGGTCCGGCTCGGGCACCGGGTGCACCGCACCGCGCCCCGCTGGCCGGTGGCGACCGACGCGTTCCTGCCGCAGTTCTACGGTGGCATGGCCGCCGAGGCCGGCCAGGTCGAGCACCCCGAGCGGCTCGAACCCCGCACCCGGCAGACTGCGCGCCTGGCCCGGTGGGCGACGCCCCGGGTGGTCGAGCGCGCCATCCGCCGGGGGGAGCGGGTCGCCGCGGCCGTCGACGCACGCCTGCTCACGGACGCCGACGTCTTCCTCCTGCCGACGATGCCGAAGCTGCCCCCGCCCGTCGGCCTCCTGGACGGGATGGATGCCGTCCGCGCCCAGGTCGCGACGCTTCCCTACGTGGCCAACACCGTGCTCACCAACGTCTCCGGCCACCCGGCGCTGGCCCTGCCGGCCGGGCTCTCGGCCAGCGGGCTGCCGATCGGCGTCCAGCTCATCGCCCGCCGCGGCGAGGAGGGGCTGCTCCTCGCCATCGCTGCCCAGATCGAGGCCTCGAGGCCCGATTTCTGGCCGGGGGTCGCGACCCCGTAGACTTGCGGGTGCGTCCGACTCCGGTCGGGCGACTTCGCGCGCCTTCTCACCGTCACCTGGACCACCACACGACGGGGCGCACCTTGGCAGTCCGGATGCCGCGGCATCCGGTGAGGTGCGTAGCAGGCGCCAGGCAGGAGCCCCGCACCTTCGCGCGGCATCCGACGAAACTGACCAACGCACAAGGAGAACACGGCATGGCCGTCGTCACCATGCGCCAGCTCCTCGAGAGCGGCGTCCACTTCGGGCACCAGACCCGTCGCTGGAACCCCAAGATGAAGCGCTTCATCATGACCGAGCGCAACGGCATCTACATCATCGACCTGCAGCAGTCGGTGACCTACATCAACAACGCGTACGAGTTCGTCCGCGAGACCGTGGCCCACGGCGGGACCATCCTGTTCGTCGGCACCAAGCGCCAGGCGCAGGAGCCGATCGCCGAGCAGGCCACCCGCGTCGGCATGCCGTACGTCAACCACCGCTGGCTCGGTGGCATGCTCACCAACTTCCAGACGATCTCCAAGCGGCTCACCCGCCTCAAGGAGCTCGAGGAGCTCGACTTCGACGACGTGGCCGGCAGCGGCTACACGAAGAAGGAGCTGCTCATCTTCAAGCGCGAGAAGGACAAGCTCGAGAAGACCCTGGGCGGCATCCGCACCATGGGCAAGGTTCCCTCGGCCGTCTGGATCGTCGACACCAAGAAGGAGCACCTCGCCGTTGACGAGGCCCGCAAGCTGGGGCTGCCCGTCATCGCGATCCTCGACACCAACTGCGACCCCGACGAGGTCGACTACAAGATCCCCGGCAACGACGACGCGATCCGTTCCGTCACGCTGCTGACCCGGGTCATCGCGGATGCCGTCGCCGACGGTCTCATGGCACGCGCCGGTGGCCGCGCCGACGAGGACGTCGTCGCCGCTGACGAGCCCCTCGCCGAGTGGGAGCGCGAGCTCCTCGGTGGCGACGCTGCCGAGGCCGCT